>JAGAMQ010000081.1 GCA_017624645.1 Oscillospiraceae bacterium | reverse complement strand
GTACCGCGTTTCATACTAAAGTACAATGCTTTGCTCCATGGAGAGGATCTGCAGAAGAGAATCCTCCCCTGCCGTTTCCTCTACCGCCTGCCATAAGCCGATGTCATCATCCTCCCGTGCAGGCATATGCAGTAGGATCACCGATTTGGGATCAAGCTGCTTTGTAAGGTTCCATGCAGCCGGTGTGTTGGCATAGGCATAGGGCACCAACAGCACATCCACATGGGACGCCCGGGGATCCCTTCGCCAGCCCCTGGGCGATGCATCACCGGTAAAAAGGATGCGTTTGCTCCCTTCTATCAGAAAGCTTACATGTGCCACCGTCTTCCCCGCCCCACCGATGTGGCGGCTGGGAATAGGCGTAACCGTCACGCCGCCTACGCAAACCGGCTCCGTGGTTGCCTGGCATCCCGGAAGCTCCTTAGGACCCAAAAGGACCCCGGCTGTCTGCTTTTGGTACTGTGCAGCATAACCGGGGTCATAGTGGTCTTTATGAGCGTGGGTAAAGGCAACCAGATCCGGAAAGCTCGCAAGCAAAGCGTCCCGCTCCTGAGGAGGCGTGACCGGGTAGGGCTTGACCTCCCGGCACACGCCGTCCAAAAGGATCGATACGCCGTCCAGCTTCAGCAGCACCCCTGCGTTGGCTGTCCGTCTGATTTCCATGATAAATTACACGCCTGCCTTTGCGCGGCGGACAGTCTCTGCCTCGTCGCAGCTGTTCTCCAGAGTGTGGCCCTCCAGGGGAACCAGCTTCTCGTGGATGGCATCGATGATCCAACTTGCCTGGGGGAAGAAGAACTCGTCGAACTCGAAGGGAGGAGTGATCCAGTTACGGGCGCCGATGACCACAGGAGGTGCATCCAGATCGTCGAAGCACTGCTCAGTGATGGTCTTTGCCACGTCGTTCATGAAGGAGCCTCTTGCGCAGGCATCGGAAACCAGGATCACACGGCCGGTCTTGCGGACGGACTCGAAGATCTTGGTGTAATCCAGGGGCACCATAGAGTGCAGGTTGATCACATCAGCCTCCATGCCGTACTTCTCGGACAGGGTCTTGGCTGCATCCATAGCACGGTACAGAACAGCACCCAGGGTCAGGATGGTGACATCCTTACCGTCACGGACCTTGTTGGTGTCGCCGATCTCGATCTCGTAACGTTCAGTGGGAACGCCACCCTCGTGGAACTGCTCACCCACATCGTAGATTCTCTGGCTCTCGAAGAACACCACAGGGTCGGTACCCTTCAGAGCGGTCTCCATCAGACCCTTAGCCTCCCAGGGAGTTGCAGGGAAGCAGACCTTCAGGCCGGGGATGTGTGCACACAGAGCGGTCCAGTCCTGAGAGTGCTGTGCACCGTACTTGGAACCGACGGAAACACGCAGAACCAGAGGCATCTTCAGGATGCCAGCGGACATGGACTGCCACTTTGCCATCTGGTTGAAGATCTCGTCACCGGCGCAGCCGATGAAGTCAGCATACATCAGCTCCACCAGCGCACGGCCGCCGGACAGAGCGTAGCCGACAGCGGTACCGACGATGGCGCCTTCAGCCAGAGGAGAGTTAAACAAACGGCAATGAGGCAGGGCATCCATCATACCACGGTACACAGCAAATGCACCGCCCCAGTCACGGCAGTCTTCGCCGTAAGCGATCATGGTGGGATCCTCGTAGAAGCGGTCCCAGATGACCTCACTGAGGCCGTCACGGAGGTTATACAGCTTCATCTTGGACACGGGCTTGCCGTTAGCATCAATGGGGCTGCGCTCCTTGGACTTGATCTTCTTATAGCCCTCGGCCTCTTCCTTGGGAACGGTGAACTCGGGCTCACGGTCATCAAAGCGATCCACCTTCTGGTTGGAGAACATCAGACGCTCCACAACAGCGGGATCCTTCTTGAAGTCGCAGTAGGGGCTGATCTCGGGATCAGCAGCAGCACGGCAGATGATGGTCATGCGCTCCTTGGTCTCTGCCAGGATGGCGTCCACCTCGGCCTGAGTGCAAACACCGGCTTCGATCAGGGCCGCGGGATAGGTGGTCAGAGGATCGACTTCCTTCCAGGCGTCCATCTCTTCCTTGGTACGGTATGCGTTCTGGTCGGAGACGGAGTGACCGGAGAAGCGGTAGGTCAGGGTTTCCAGCATCACCGGGCCCTGGCCGTTGCGCAGCAGCTCCAGCTTGCGCTCCATGGCATCGATCACTGCCAGAGGATTGAAGCCGTCAACGGTCTCAGCATGGAACTGGGTGGGGCTGACACCGGAAGCGATACGGGCCATCACGCCCTGACCCATGGTCTCGCCGCGGGTCTGGTCGCCCATACCGTAGGAGTTGTTGAAGATGTTGTACAGGATGGGCATACCATCGTTGTGGGACTCCCACAGAGTCTTGTACTGATCCATGGCGGAGAAGTTCAGAGCTTCCCACACAGGACCACGAGCCATGGAAGCGTCACCGATGTTACAAACAACGATACCCTTCTTGTTGTTGACCTTCTTGTACAGAGCAGAACCGGTGGAAATGGTGCCGGAGCCGCCCACGATGGCGTTGTTGGGGTAAATGCCGAAGGGCAGGAAGAATGCGTGCATGGAGCCGCCCATACCCAGGTGGAAGCCGGTCTCACGGGCAAAGATCTCAGACAGAGTACCGTACAGGATGAAGCGGATGGCCAGATCCTTGGTATCCTTAGCCTCGCCCAGCTTCTGAGCAGCCCGGAGGCACTTGCCTTCCAGGAAGTTCTCCATGACATTCATCAGCTGCTCGTCGGACATCTTGTTGATGGTGGACAGAGCCTTTGCCAGGATCTCGGAGTGAGAGCGGTGAGAACCGAAAGCGAAGTCGTTCTCATCCAGCAGGTAAGCCTGGCCGACACAAGCTGCTTCCTGACCGATGGACAGGTGCGCAGGACCGGGATAAGTATGGTCGATGCCGTTGTAGCCGCCCTGGGTCTTGATGGAGTTGAGCATGGTCTCAAACTCACGCAGAACGGTCATGTCCCGGAAGATCCGGATCAGGTCTTCCTTGGTGAACTTACCGGAAGCCAGCTCTTCGGCAACGGTCTTGTTATATTGGTTAACGGGAATGTCGTTGAAGGACACCTTACTGGGTGCTCTGACCACAGAAGGATCCACAAACAAACTCTTAGGCATATCAGTTACCTCCTTATATTACTTGGCAAGCAGTGCGGTGAAGTTTTCCAGATTTGCACCCAGCTCCTTCTGGAAGCGGGCAGCGGGGCTGCCGTCCACAGCACGGTGATCGTAGGTCAGGCTCAGGCCCATAGCGGGGTAGATCTCGATGGAGCCATCCTTGCCCTTACGGACACGGTCAACAGTGCCGCAAACGCCCAGGATACCGGTCTGGGGAGGATTGATCACGGGAGTGAAGGATTCCACGCCCATGTTGCCCAGATTGGAAACAGTGAAGCTGCCGCCGGAAAGCTTGTCGGGGCTGATAGCGCCGCCACGGCACTCCGCTGCCAGTTCCTTGACAGCCTTGGAGATCTCCAGCAGGCTCATCTCGTCGGCATGGAAGATGGTGGGAACCATCAGTCCTCTGGGAGTATCCACAGCCACGCCCAGGTTGACATGGTTAAACAGGCGGATGGAGTTGTCATCCAGCATGTTAGCGTTGAGGTCGGGGTGGTTCAGCAGAGTACGGGAAACCGCATACAGGATGATATCTCCCAAAGTGATGCCAGCATACTCCTCACCTGCTGCCTTAAGCTGCTTTCTGTAAGCCAGGATGGCAGTGGCATCGAAGCTGGTGGTATGGGTCAGCTGAGCCATGGTGGAAAGGCTCTGATGCATGGACTTGCTGATAGCACGGCGGATGCCGCTGAACTTCACGTCCTTGTACTCTGCCTCGTCGGCGGCAGGTGCAGCTGCGGGTGCTGCGGCAGGAGCCTGAGCAGGAACCTGTGCAGGTGCCTGAGCAGGCTGGTTGGCAATGAGTGTCTGCACATCCCGCTCGATGACACGGCCGTTGGGGCCGGTACCGGTAGCCTGGGCTGCATCCACACCGGCAGCGGCTGCCAGCTTCTTGGCTCTGGGAGACACGGCTGCACCGGAAGCAGCAGGTGCGGCTGCACCGCCGGCAACACCGATGTTACAAACGGGCTGCAGGCAGGGAACCTCGTCGCCCTCCTGATACAGGATCTCCAGCAAAGTGCCCTCTGCGGTGGACTCGCACTCGAAGGAAGCCTTGTCGGTCTCGTAGGTGAACAGGATGTCGCCCACCTTCACGTAGTCGCCAACCTTCTTCTGCCACTCGCCGATGAGGCAGCTTTCCACAGTGATGCCGGCCTTGGGCATGATAACAGCTTCCACACCACCGGCAGCAGGTGCTGCGGCAGCGGGAGCAGCGGCTGCTGCAGGGGCAGCTTCCTCTGCAGGAGCAGGAGTGCCGCCGATGCCCTTGAGGCACTCGGTAGGATCGCCGGGATTACCCACAGCACAAACATTGACCAGACAGGGGACCTCGTCGCCTGCCTCGTAGAAGATGTCCAGCAGGGTACCTTCGGCAGTGGACTCGCACTCGAAGGAAGCCTTGTCGGTCTCATAAGTAAACAGGATGTCGCCCACCTTCACCTGATCGCCCACATTCTTCAGCCACTCGCCGATGATACAGCTTTCCACCGTGATACCGGCCTTGGGCATCAGCACGCCCTGGGCGTTGGTAGCGGCAGCTGCGGGAGCAGCGGCAGGTGCGGCAGCAGGCGCAGCAGCTGCGGCAGGGGCTTCCTCGGCAGCGGCACCGCTACCGCCCTTCAGAGCAGAGCAGTCCTCACCGGGATTGCCAATGGCGCAGACGTTCACCAGGCAGGGAACCTCGTCGCCCTCCTCAAAGAACTGCTCCAGCAGAGTGCCCTCTGCGGTGGACTCGCACTCGAAAGCAGCCTTGTCGGTCTCGTAAGTAAACAGGATGTCGCCGACCTTGACGGGATCACCGACATTTTTCAGCCACTGGCCCATGATACAGCTCTCCACTGTAATACCGGCCTTTGGCATGATGACAGCATTTGCCATGATATACCCTCCTATTTTGTTATAGCTTGTTAATTATAACTTATCGTAACACCATTCGTCAATAGCTATTTTGAAAAAAGTCACCCGCCACCGGTGAGGATAGCGGGTGAAACAACTATTTTAAAGAATTTGCAGGCCGGCTTCCTTGGCTGCCAGCTGGAAGGCCTCCGGGATCGGGCCGTCGGAAATCAGGCAGTCCACATCGGAAAGCTTGGCAAAGGTATAGGGCATGAGACTGCTGAACTTTTCATGACCGCACATGATCACACTGGTACGTGCCTTTTGGATCACCAATCGCTTTACCAGCATATCGCCTTCCGTTCCGCAGGTAAAGCCTGCTTCCACAGAGCAGCCGGACACACCGATAAAGGCAAGGTCGATATTGATCCCCTCCAGCATTTGCAGCGTATTTTGTCCTGAAAGGGCCAAATTTTTCCGGTTGATGGTGCCGCAGCACAGGGTGACCACCGGGTTATGCAGCCGGCAAAGCTCCAAGGCAATACTAGGACCGGTAGTAAAGATATTCAGGTTGATATCGGGCAGTTCCTTTGCCAGAGCAAGATTTGTAGTACTGGCATCTAAAAACACAGAGCTGTGAGGTTGCAGCAATGACAGTGCCTTACGGGCGATCTCCGTCTTGCCGGGGTTATTCTCCCGCATCCGGACATTAAACTCCGGATCACCGGCATGGCGCACCGATTTGGCACCGCCCCGGAATTTTACCACCGCACCGCTGCGCTCCAAGGCATCCAAATCCCGGTGAATCGTCATCAGCGACACATTGGGAAACAGCTCCTGCAGCTGGCGGATGGTCACAACATTTTTCTGTTCGATATATTCCCGCATTTGTTCCTGGCGAATACTGTACATAATAGCCCCCAAATGTTATAACTTCGTTAATGTAACATAAATATAACACCCATTATACCAATTTGTCAATGCGTTTTTACATTTTTATCTTTCCAAGAAGAAAATAATGTGATATCCTATATACGATTCTCAATAGGACGGTAATGATATGATTCAGGAGCTTTTGATTTACAACCACACAACCTTTGACCCCCATTACAACATTGCTTTGGAAAAATATCTTCTGGAGCAGGTGAAGCCCGGTCAGTGCATCCTGTATCTTTGGCAGAATAAAAACACTGTGGTCATCGGACGAAATCAAAACGCCTGGGTAGAATGTCGCACCGGTCTCCTGGAGGAAGAAGGCGGGATTCTTGCCCGCAGACTGTCCGGCGGTGGTGCCGTATTCCATGATCTGGGAAATCTGAATTTCACCTTCCTGGTTCGGGATGAGGACTACGACGTGGACCGACAGCTTTCCGTGATCCAAACAGCCTTGAGGGATTTCGGCATCCTTGCGGAAAAGTCCGGGCGAAACGACCTTCTTGCCGACGGCAGAAAATTCTCGGGAAATGCATTTTTCCACTCTCAAGGGCACGCCTATCACCACGGAACTCTTTTGGTGGATGTCGACAAAGACAAGCTACAGCGCTACCTGACCCCTCCTAAGGCCAAGCTGGAAGCCAAGGGCATCCAATCCGTCCGCTCTCGGGTGGTCAACCTGAAGGAGCTTGCGCCGGAGCTTACCTGCGATATTTTGCGCATTCATATGTGCAGTGCTTTCAGCCGGGTGTACGGACTTCCGGTGAAGGATTTTATCCTGCCTGAGGAAGCCCGGCAGCAAATCCTGAAATCCAAGCAAAGCTTAGGCAGCTGGGACTGGTGTTACGGCCAGCGGCTTCCCTTTAGTTTCGCCTGTGAGGGACGATTTCCCTGGGGCAGCATCCGGCTGGAGCTGCAGGTGGAGAGCGGAGCTATCCGCAATGTCCGTACCTATTCCGATTCCATGGACTGGGAAGTATCTGATCTTTTGAACCAAGCACTGCAGAATTGCCGCTTTGACACCGATGCCATGTGTCAAAACCTGATACAGGTCCTTGGGCAAGAGGATCCCGTGTGTGCGGATCTTTGCGGGTTGATCCGGCAGCAGCAGCTGTAACCTTTATGGAGGTGGAGTAATGGAACAATTCATATATGTGGTCTTTTCCTCCACCCCCTACCGGATCGGAAAAACCATAAGAAGGCTCACCCGGCAGCCCTTCAACCATGTAAGCATTGCCCTGGATCCCCAACGGGAGCAGATGTACAGCTTTGCCCGGAGATTTTACCGGCTCCCCTTCTGGGGTGGCTTTGTCCGGGAGAATCCCTCCCGGTTCCATATCCACGGGAAACCTGCCCTATTTAAGGTTTGCAAACTGCCGGTCACCCGGGAGCAATATACACAGATGAAGAACCGGCTGGATGACATGTATCAGAACGCAGGGCGATACCTGTACAATCATCTGTCTGTGCTGACAACGCTCTTGCGCCGCCCTGTCCCCCTGCGGGATGCCTACACCTGTGTGGAATTCTGCGTCCACTGCCTGCAGGAACTGGGATATCCGGTTGAAAGGGGGCAGTACTACTCTCTGGCAGATCTGGAAAAGCTGCTGGACAGCTATGCATCTGTCATGGAATATGCCCTGCCTACAAACCCCCGGGACGATTTCTTCCAAGACCGCCCTGTACGCTCCCCCCTATGGGTCACAGTCCGGGATATTGTCACGCTCCTGTGCCGTATAGAAAAGCAATAAAAACCAAAGGTGCTGCCTCCAAACGGGGCAGCACCTTTCATTCAATAACCATTATCAAATCAGATCAGCAACAGGGCTGTTTCCGTCGACAATGCCTACATCGTTATTTCGCATTGTGCAGCAGGCGGACCAGAAGGTCTGTTACCTTTTCCATATCCTCTGCGGGGATATACTCGTATCTGCCGTGGAAATTTTCGCCGCCGGTACACAGGTTTGGACAAGGCAGGCCCATGTAGGACAGTCTTGCACCGTCGGTTCCTCCCCGGACAGGGACGATCTTGGGGGTGATTCCCTCCTGTTCCATAGCTTCCACCGCCCGGTCAACGATATACATACAGGGTTCGATCTTTTCCCGCATATTCCGGTAGCTTTCCTTTACCGCAACCTCCACAGTACCGCTGCCGTATTTGCTGTTGAGGAACTGCGCCGCGACTTCCATGATCTCCTGCTGCTTTGCAAGCTTCCGGGCATCATGGTCCCGAAGGATATGGCGAAGGACGGTCTTTTCCACATCTCCTTCCATATCCGTCAGGTGGATGAAGCCCTCGTAGCCTTCGGTGGTTTCCGGGCGTTGCTGGGAGGGCAGCAGGCTTTGAAATTCCATTGCCACCAGTTGGGAATTGATCAGCTTATTTTTTGCACTGCCGGGATGGATGGAAAGGCCCTTTACCGTCACCTGAGCGGCAGAGGCATTGAAGTTTTCGTACTCCAGTTCCCCCAAGGCACCGCCATCTACGGTATAGGCATAGTCCGCGGCAAAGTGCGCCACATCAAACAGGTCTGCTCCCCTGCCGATCTCCTCATCGGGGGTGAAGCCGATGCGCAGGGTAGCGTGGGGTTCTTTGGATGCCAGCAACCGCTGGGCAGCGGTCATGATCTCGGCAATGCCCGCTTTGTTATCAGCACCCAGCAGGGTCGTGCCGTCTGTGACGATCAGCGTCTTTCCCCGGTGATGGCACAGGCTTTCATGCTCGCTTTCCCGGAGGTAGATACCCAATTCTTCATTAAGGCAAATGTCTCCTCCGGTATGCACCACACATTGGGGCTTGACATTTTCGCCGCTGCAATCAGGTGCCGTATCCATATGGGCAATCAGGCCCACAGCGGGGCGTTGGGGGGCACCGGGAACGGTGCCGTAAACATATCCGTTTTCATCCATGTGGGCATCTGCAATGCCCATATCCAGCATTTCCTTTACCAGTGCCTCACCCAGCACCTTCTGACCGGGGGTAGAAGGACAGGTTTCACAAAATTCGTCAGATTGGGTGGAATAGGTCACATAACGCAAAAAACGTTCAGATGCAGTCATCACAATACCTCCAAAATAAAAATGTGCCGCCGTGGGTGCGGCGGCACTATAAGGATTCTTACTTGGCAGCGTTGACCAGCTCGGCAGTATCCTGGGCGATCATCAGCTCTTCGTTGGTGGGGATGACCCAAACCTGGACCTTGGAATCGGGAGTAGAGATCAAAGTCTCCTTACCCCGAACATTGTTCTTCTCGGGATCGATCTTCACACCCATGAAGCCCAGGTAATCGCAGATCGCCTGGCGGGTAGTAATGCCGTTCTCGCCTACACCGGCGGTGAAGGTCAGCACATCGATGCCGTTCAGTGCAGCGGCGTAAGCGCCAACATACTTGGCAACCTCGTAGTAGAACTTCTGCAGTGCCAGCTTACAAGCCTCGTTGCCCTCACCGGCAGCAGCTTCCAGGTCCCGGAAGTCAGAAGAAAGGCCGTCGGACAGACCCAGCACACCGGACTTCTTGTTCAGCATGGTCAGGCAATCGTCCACGCTCATTCCGTACTTATTGCAGATGAACTGCACCACACAAGCATCGATGTCACCGGAACGGGTGCCCATAGGCACACCTGCAAGAGGGCTCAGACCCATGGTGGTATCCATGCACTTGCCGTCCTTGATGGCGGACATGGAGGAACCGTTACCCAGGTGGCAGTTGACCATCTTGAACTCGGTCTTGCCTACCAGAGCAGCTGCACGGCGGGCGATATACTTATGGGAAGTACCGTGGAAGCCGTAGCGACGGATGTCGTCGTTCTCGTAGTACTCAGTGGGGATAGCGTAGCGGTAGGCCTTGGGAGGCATGGTCATGTGGAACGCAGTATCAAACACGGCAACCTGGGGAGTCTTGGGCATCACAGCCTGGCAGGCCTCAATACCCATGAGGTTTGCAGGGTTATGAAGGGGTCCCAGAGGGATGCACTTCTTGATAGCCTTGATCACATCGTCATTGACAATGCAGGAATCACTGAATTCCATGCCACCATGGAGCACGCGGTGACCCACAGCATCGATCTCGTCCACAGACTTAATCACGCCGTCCACGGGATCTACCAGGATCTCCAGAACAGCCTGGATTGCCTCAGAGTGGGTGGGCATGGGAATATCCTTCTCCACCTTGTTATCACCGACCTTGTGCGTCAGGCGGCCATCGATATAGATCCGCTCACACAGGCCCTTGGCGGCCACATCACCGGTCTCAGGATTCATCAGCTGATACTTCAGGCTGGAGCTGCCGGCATTGATAACCAGAACATTCATTACAATCTTCCTCCTAAAATGAATTGATTTTCTTGTGTTTTATGGTAAGATAGCCATAGCTGTATCTATCATATACCAATTAAGAAGATTTCTCAACCCCTGAATTGGAATTTTTTCGGCAAAGGCGGGATTTTTTTGAAAATCACAGGCATTATCTGCGAATATAACCCCTTTCATCTGGGGCACCGGAAGCAGCTTGCCCTTGCAAAAACAGAAAGTGACGCCATTGTCTGCCTTATGAGCGGCAATTATGTACAGCGGGGCGCACCTGCTGTTTTCGATAAAATCTCCCGGGCGGAGACGGCGGTGCGCTGTGGAGCAGATTTGGTACTGGAATTACCCACAACGGTATCTTTGCGCTCTGCGGAAGGCTTTGCTGCCGGTGGTGTTGAAATCCTCTCCCCTTTCTGCACCCACCTTTCCTTCGGTGCGGAAAATGCGCAGGTGGGCAGTCTTATGGGCACTGCTGAAGCATTGCTCCGGGAGGATTTCCCCCAGGCACTGCACCTGCAGCTGGACAAAGGTTTGTCCTTTCCTGCGGCACGGCAGGCAGCATTGGAGAGCATGGGCGTGGATGCTTCCCTTTTGCAGCAACCCAACAACATTCTGGCGGTGGAATACTGCAAAGCCATCCTCTCACAAAAAGCAAAACTTACACCGCTCCCCATTCTCCGCCAAGGAAGCTATCACGATACGACTCCCGACAAAGAAAACCCCTCTGCCACCTCTGTTCGCAAGCTTATAGAACAGGCAAAGCCGTGGCAAAACTATGTGCCGGCAGAAGCAACCGTATGCTTCCACGGCAATCGGGTGCACGCACTAAAAAATGCAGAAACAGCAATTCTGGGAAGACTGCGGTCTATGACCGAAGAGGAGTTCTCTCAGCTACCCTACGGTTCCGAGGGGCTATGGCGGAAGCTTATGCATGCCGTTCGGCAGAAAGCCACCCTTGAGGAAATCCTCACCGCTGTAAAATCCAAGCGCTACACCCGCTCACGGCTGGACCGGATGGTGCTTTGCGCTTTTCTAGGGATCCGCCGGGATATGCTCCATTCCCCTGCGCCCTATGTTCGGGTACTGGGTTTCAATGACACAGGGCGGAAAGTATTGAAGCTGGCTCGGGAGCATGGCAGTTTCCCCAACATCGGAGAGGACACCAAAAATCCCTATCAGCTTTGGGAGCATCGCTGGGGCGATCTGTACGGTCTGTTTGCTCCAACACCGGAAAAAGCCGGAACAGAAAAGGAGTACCGCGTCTATTATCACAACTAAAGGGCAAGAGCGCGCTGCAAAACCGCAGCGCGCTCTTGAATTATTTCAATCTTGCATATAGCTTTGGTGCAGTACTGCCGGGCAGGGTTCCCGGTTCTGACCCCCGACGAATCTCCAGTCTGCCAGTCTTTTCAAATTCCTGCATGATGGCATAGTTCACAGCTGATACCGGCGCGCAGGTCGCCTCCGGGAACAGGGGACGGATCAGCCGGTCAAGATCATCATGATCCATTTCCCCTTGAGAAAGGGTCTGTTCCATAGCATCATAGCAAGCCTTCCACACAGAGGGCGTTACCGGTGCTACGGTAATCTCAGGATTCTTGAAGGGATAGAACTCATAGTGATCCTTATAGACCCGTCCGGAGGTAAGTGCCGGCAGCAATGTGATGCTCCGGGCATCATCGGGCATCGCCTGAGGGGTGGTGGCAAGGTAAATGCCGTGATCGGCAACACCCACATGCATGGGATAGTTGATCCGTGTCCATGTGATGCTATCCGGCTCTTGCAGGTGCATGGCAAGGCTTACCACCTCACTGGGGACCTGTTGATTCGCTTTTGCCGCTGCCGCAGGCAGAGAAAGACCGTCGTTCATATTTTTCTGAACCATCTGACACCGGACATCCGTTGCATGCACCTGCATACCGTCAGGCATTACCGGACACTTGGGACCGGCATCGGCATTTGCCGTCAAAAACCGGTATCCCTCCTCCTTCAGCTGCATATAAATCTGTTGTTGCACTGGTGCTGATGTCTTTGAAAAAACGCCGCCGACGCCATTTGCCATGTACAAAAGCTGATCCCCGGTACCCAGAAAGGGATGGGCCCACGCATCGTAATGCTGGCCCTGCTGACCGGGGGTTCTGCCGTGAATAAAGCCGACGGTGCCGGAAAAATCTTCGGCGGTATACTTCTCCATAAACATATCCAGATTGCCGATGAGCTTTTTCAAATAGAATTTCCCCTCATCCATGGTAGCCATGCCCACATAGTGGCCGCAATCCCAACCGTCCTGCTTGCGCATCATTTCCAAAAGGATAGGGGCTGCCGGTTTTGTCCCCACATAGCCTGCAATATTACACATGGTAACTACCTCCTTTTTTGTGATTATAGCATGTCGCCATGGGCAAAGCTATAGACATATTAAAGAAAATCTTCAAAAGAAAAATCCTGTCTCCTTAGGAAACAGGATTTTTTCTCATTTTTGGGCGGCAACGCTTTGGCGGATCAACGCCCGCTTCAGCCTTGCCTCTGCCAGCTTCAGGTCGGTTTCCGAGGCATCCTTGTTTTCCAGTACAGTCTTTGCCCGCTGCTCGGAATGCTCCGCCCGGGCCACATCGATATCCTCAGCCCACTCAAAGGTGGTGGGCACCAATGTTACGGCACCGTTCATCACAGTGACCATGCCACCGATGCAGGCGGCATGACGCTTTTCGCCCCTTATGGTCACACTTGCCTGACCCATGCCCAAAGGTGCCACATAATTGATGTGTCGGGCAAGGATCGCCACATCTCCCGTGGTGGTCCGGACAATAAGCTTTTCCGCTTCGCCATCATAGACAAGACCGGAGGGGGTCACGATCTTCAAAGGAAAATTTGTCATTTCCCCTCACCCTTCCATTTTTCCACCACTTCGTCGATCCCGCCTACAAACAGGAAGTAGGATTCGGGGATCTCGTCATGCTTGCCTTCGATGATCTCCCGGAAGCCACGGATGGTCTCCTTCAAGGGGACATACTTACCCTGATAACCGGTAAACTGCTCTGCCACCTCGAAAGGCTGGCTGAGGAAGCGCTGCACTTTACGGGCGCGTCCCACGACCAGCTTATCCTCCTCGGACAGTTCATCCATACCCATGATGGCAATAATATCCTGCAATTCCTTATACCGCTGGAGGATCTGCTGTACACCACGGGCGGTTTCGTAATGCTCATGCCCCACCACCTCGGGAGACAGGATCCGGGATGTAGAATCCAGAGGATCCACTGCCGGATAGATACCCAGAGATGCAATGCCACGGTCCAAAACGGTGGTCGCATCCAAGTGGGCAAAGGTAGTGGCAGGTGCCGGGTCCGTCAGGTCATCCGCAGGGACATAGACTGCCTGCACGGACGTAATAGAACCGTTCTTGGTGGAAGTGATCCGCTCCTGCAGAGCACCCATTTCCGTTGCCAGAGTAGGCTGATAGCCAACGGCTGAGGGCATACGGCCCAAAAGGGCGGAAACCTCAGAGCCTGCCTGGGTAAAACGGTAGATATTGTCAATAAACAAAAGCACATCCTGATGCTTCACATCCCGGAAGTACTCTGCCATGGTCAGTCCGGAAAGACCCACGCGCATACGGGCTCCAGGGGGTTCGTTCATTTGACCGTAAACCATGGCGGTCTTCTTGATAACACCGGATTCGGTCATTTCCCGGTACAGGTCATTGCCCTCACGGGTACGCTCTCCAACACCGGTGAACACGGACAAGCCGCCGTGGGCCTTTGCCTCATTGTTGATCAACTCCATGATCAAAACGGTCTTACCGACACCGGCACCGCCGAACAGGCCGATCTTACCGCCCTTGGCATAGGGGCAGATCAGGTCCACCACCTTGATGCCTGTTTCCAGGATCTCGGTAGCTGCTTCCTGCTCCGCATAATCGGGAGCACTGCGGTGGATGGGCCAGCGCTCTGCCTGGGTCACCTGCTCGCCCTCGTCAATAGTCTGTCCCAAAAGATTGAACACTCTTCCAAGGCAGTCCTCCCCCACGGGGACGCTGATGGGCGCGCCGGTATCCACAGCTTCGATCCCCCGCTGCAGACCGTCGGTGGAGCTCATGGCGATGCAGCGCACCACATTGTCACCGATGTGCTGTGCCACCTCTGCCACCACTGTCTGTTCCCCGTTGGGGATCTCGATGGCGTTGAGCAGCTGGGGCAGCCGGTCATCCGGGAAGCGGATGTCCAGCACAGGACCCATGATCTGAGTCACTGTTCCGATATTTTTATCCATAGGAACTCACTCCTTTATTGTTTGGATCCGGCTACGATCTCCGTGATCTCCTGGGTGATGGCAGCCTGTCGTGCCCGGTTGAATTTCAAGGACAGGTCCGCGATCATTTCCTCCGCATTCTTGGTGGCGGAATCCATGGCGGTACGCCGTGCCGCCTGCTCCGAGGCTCTGCTTTCACAAAGAGCACCATAGAGGATACCACCCAAATATTCCGGGATGATTCTCTCAAAAACTTCCTCGCTGCCGGGCTCATAGACCGTCACCTGACGGGGCATGCCGTCCCGCTGCACCTCATGACGGGGCAGGGGCAGCATCTGCAGCGTGCCGGCAGTCTGGGACAGCACCGACACAAAGCTGGTATAGGCGACTACAAGCCGGTCATATTCCCCGTCCCGGAACAGCTTACAAAGCCGTTTTGCCAAAGAGAAGCAATCACCAATGGTGACAGCCTGCGCCTCATGGCAATGGAATTCCAGCATAGGGATCTGCCGTGCCTTGAAAAACTCTGTTGCCTTTTTGCCCATGGGAAGAACACAGGCGTCCTTACCCTTAATCTCCTGCAATACCAGCTTGCACACATTGCTGTTATAGCCTCCTGCCAATCCCCGGTCTCCGGCGATGACCACATACAAAGGCTTCTTTCCTTCCGTGGGTCTCAAATATATAGAGGAAACGTCGTTGTCTGCATCCACGATATCATTAATCGTGGCATACAAAATTTCAAAATAAGGACGGGAGCTGAGAACCTGATTCTGTGCCTTGCGAAGCTTGGATGCAGCCACCATTTCCATGGCTTTGGTGATCTGCTTGGTGGATTCCATGCTTCGGATCCGGTTTTTGATCTCCTTTGTGGATACACCAGCCACGATCGATCCTCCCTCCTTAAATTCCTCTCAAAAATTTCTCCAAAAACTCTGCAAGAGCGGCTTCCAGTGCCCTTTGGGTCTCCTGCTCCAGCTTTCCGGTGGTGCGGATGGTCTGCAGCACATCGAAGGCACGCTCCTCCATGTGCTGATACAGCTGCTGTTCAAACTCCGGGATCTTCTCCACAGGCACATCCTTCAGATAGCCGTTTGTAACCGCAAAGAGGATGCACACCTGATGTGCCACCTCTACAGGGGCATTATTCTTCTGCTTCAGCACCTGCACGATCCGCTCACCCAAGGCAAGCCGGGCTTTGGTATCTGCATCCAGATCGGAGCCGAACTGGGCAAAGCTCTGCAATTCCCGGTACTGGGAATACAAAAGCTTCAAAGAACCGGAAACCTTCTTCATTGCCTTGATCTGCGCTGCGCCACCTACACGGGACACGG
This sequence comes from Oscillospiraceae bacterium, assembly GCA_017624645.1. GTDB lineage: Bacteria > Bacillota > Clostridia > Oscillospirales > Oscillospiraceae > Faecousia. The sequence goes on along the minus strand of JAGAMQ010000081.1, from coordinate 520 downwards.
AAATACCCGGGTTCACCGCAGGCATGACACCGGCGTTAAACAGTTCCGTTTCCAAAAAGATCTGTCCGTCGGTAATGGAGATCACATTGGTGGGAATATAGACAGACACGTCTCCTGCCTGAGTTTCGATAATGGGCAGAGCTGTCAGGCTGCCGCCGCCCAACGCCTTGGAAAGGTGGGCTGCCCGCTCCAAAAGGCGGCTGTGCAGGTAGAACACGTCGCCGGGGTAGGCTTCCCGTCCGGGAGGACGGCGGATCAGCAGGGAGATGGCACGGTATGCCACCGCATGCTTACTCAGATCGTCATAGATCACCAGCACATCCTTGCCCTGATGCATGAAGTATTCACCCATGGTACAGCCGGTATAGGGTGCAATATACTGCATGGGTGCCAACTCCGAAGCGGTGGCGGAAACGATGATGGTATAGTCCATGGCGCCGCCGGCAGTCAGGGAGTTGACGATGCTTGCCACGGTAGAACGCTTCTGACCGATGGCAACATAAATACAGATCACATCCTT
>JAGAMQ010000080.1 GCA_017624645.1 Oscillospiraceae bacterium | reverse complement strand
TTGAAGACGGAAAATTACGGCTGCCTTTTGTAGCTATCTCTGGATTGGGCGAAAACGCCGCTGAGGACCTTGTCCGCGGCAGAGAGGGGAAGACCTTTATTTCTATGGAGGAGGTATCCCTTGCCTGTCCCAAGGTGTCCAAGACCCATATGCAGATGCTCAAGGAGGCAGGTGCCTTCGGCAGCCTGCCGGAAACCAATCAGGTCAGTCTGTTTTAAAGAAAAATGTGCATCCTTCCTTGGAAGGATGCACATACTTTTTTATATGGGTTTTGTTTTCTTTCGGAGGGGAACCGGAAGCTGGGAAAGAATCACAGCGATAAACAGCAGGATGCAGCCAAGGATCTCCCACCCGGACATGGTCTCCCGCAGCAGTAGAACGCCAAACAGTACGGCAAACACTGACTCAAGGCTCATGATCAGGGAAGCACCAGCGGGTTCCAGATCCTTTTGGCCGAAGATCTGCATGCAGTAGGCAGCGCCCATGGACAGCAGACCTGCATAACACAGGGGAAGCCAGTTGCTGCCAATGACCTGCCATGTGACGGTCTCCGTGGAAGCCGCGGCAATGGCAGAGAGGAGGGTGCAAACAGCTACCTGAACGGCGTTGAGCCGTACGGGATCCACCTGTGCAGCATAAATATCCACAAAGGTGATCTGTACCGCAAAGCAAAGAGCACAGGCAATCAGAAGCAGATCAGAGGTGCTGATCCGGGTGACACCAACACAGCTTAAAAAATACAGTCCAGCAACGCCCAATACCACACTGACAGGGATCAGAACGGACGGCTTTTGCTTTCGAAAAATGCCGATGATGGGAACGATGACTATGTACATGGCGGTCAGGAAGGCGGATTTTCCTGCATCCGTATCCACAAGCCCCAGCTGCTGCAGGTTGCAGGCAAGAAACAAGGGGATACCGCAAAGAAGTCCGCCTTTCCACAGCTTGGGATTGGCCCACCGGGTAGCAAAGGTTTTCCCATCTTTGTTGAAACGGTCAAAAATTGCCGAGACCGGCACCAGTGCCACCACCGCCAGGAAACACCGGATGGCTTGAAAGGTAAAAGGGCCCATATTGGACATGGCGACCCGCTGTGCAATGAAGGTGGATCCCCATATGATCGTGGCAAGGATGAGAATAATACTGCCACGGAATTTTTTGTTCATATTACATCACCGCAGGCTACTCTATCATATTTTGGTGAGATTTGCAATCCTGCATTTTCTGTGATACAATCATTAAAACCATAAGTAAGGGGAGATATTTGTGGAAAATATGAAGATCCGTAATCGAAATGAGATCCCGGAAGAGGATAAATGGGCCATTGAGGACCTTTATGCCAGCGATGCAGCATGGGAGCAGGACCTTGCAACCCTGGATGCAGATAAAAACGAGTTGGCGTCCTATGCAGGGCGTCTGGGTGAGAACGGACAAACCCTTTACTCCTACCTGCATAAAATGGAATCAGTGGATGTGAAAGCAGACCGGTTGGCAAATTACTGTATGCGCAAGGCCGATGAGGATACTCGTGATCCCGTCTACCAGGCAATGTCCGGAAAATTTATGAGTGTTATTGTGGAATTCGGCGCAGCCTGCAGCTTTGAAACGCCGGAGATTATGGCAATCGAGGATGACCAGCTGGAGGACTTCTATAGGGAAACTCCGGAGCTGGCACGCTATCGCCGGTATTTGACGGATCTACGCAGATTGCGGGATCATGTCCTTTCTCCTGGTGAGGAAAAGCTGTTGGCGGCAGCAGGGGAGATGTCCCAGGCACCGGATAATATCTACAGCCTCTTTGCCGATGCAGACATGACTTTTCCGGACGCATTGGACAGCCAGGGAAATGCCCATCCGGTGACCCAGGGTACCTTTGTTGCCTGCGAGGAAAGTCCGGACAGGGTTCTGCGCAAAAGCGCCTATGAAAGCCTGTACGGAAGCTTTATGGCGTATAAAAATACCGCTGCCGGTTTGCTCAATGCCCAAAATAAGCAGCTGAAATTCTTTGCCGATGCCCGGAAATACCCCTCTGCCTTTGATGCGGCACTGTCAAGGACCAATGTTCCCACCTCGGTGTATCGGAATCTTATTGAAACTGTCCACAAGAATGCCGACAAGATGCACCGCTATATCCGCCTGCGTAAAAAACTGCTGGGACTGGAAGAGCTGCATTTCTATGATGTATATACCCCCCTTGTAAAAGATGTGGATAAGCACATTCCCTTTGCCCATGCAAAGCAGACGGTATATGATTCTTTGGCACCCCTGGGGGAAGAATACCGCAAGATCCTGAAAGAGGGTTTTGATAACCGTTGGATCGATGTGTATCAGAACGAGGGCAAGCGTAGTGGCGCCTATTCCGCCGGTGCCGGCGTGCATCCCTATGTGCTGCTGAACTACACCGGTACTTTGGACAGTCAGTTTACCTTGGCACATGAGATGGGTCATGCCATTCATTCCTACCTGTCCAATAAGCATCAGAATCCTATAGATTCCAATTATGTGATTTTTGTGGCAGAAGTAGCATCCACCTGTAATGAAGCACTGCTGATGGAGCATCTGCTGTCCAAAACCACGGATGAAAAGGAACGGGCATACCTTATCAACCACTTCCTGGATCAGTTCAAGGGTACGATATACCGACAGACCATGTTTGCGGAGTTTGAACTGAATATCGGCACTATGGTGGCAGAGGGGAAGACCCTGACGGCAGATGCGCTGTGTGCGGAATACCGCCGTCTTAATGAGCTGTACTACGGCCCGGATATTGTTGTGGACGAACAGATTGCCGTGGAGTGGGCAAGAATTCCTCATTTCTATTACAACTACTATGTGTTCCAGTATGCCACCGGCTACGCCGCTGCCATTGCCCTGTCCCGGCGCATCCTTTCTCAGGGTGAGCCTGCCGTGGCGGATTATCTGCAGTTTCTGTCCGGGGGCAGGACCAAAAGTCCCATCGATCTTTTGAAAGGAGCAGGAGTGGATATGACCTCCCCGGAACCGGTGGAAAGTGCCCTTGCTCTGTTTGGGGAGCTGCTGGATGAAATGGAAGCATTGATGGAGGATGAATAATGGATATCTACTTGCCGACGTTACACAGCTTTGCTATGAATAACCCCTTTACCGGCTCCTGCGGCATGCTTCGTTTTCGTATTGTGCCTACGGTGGTCATGAATGCGGAGAACAATAAAGAGGTGGACTTTGAACAAAGCTCTATTTCCGCGGAACTGTGGCACGGTGTGCTGTGCTATGAAAAGAGCCAGATGGAAAAAGCAGAAACCTTCCCCATGAGTGAAGAAGGAAGACTTGCCCTCAAAACCTGGCTGGAAGAGAATATTTAATAGCGCAGACTGTTGCAAAGCTTTTTTGCAACAGTCTTTTTTAAAACTGTGAGGTATTGACACCTTCCTGCGTCTAATAAGTGAAAGGGGGGAGGATCCTGATGGATGGAAAAGACTATTATCAAAAATTTCTTGTCGGAGATGAATCCGCTTTGGCAGAGATCATTCGCCTTTATAAAGACGGGCTTATGCTCTATCTCAACGGATATGTAAATGACCTTTCTTTGGCAGAGGAATTGACAGAGGAAACCTTTGTAAAGCTTGTGGTCAAACAACCGAGATTTTTCGGCAACGCGTCCTTTAAAACATGGCTCTATACCGTTGGCAGAAATGTGGCGATGGATCACCTGCGGCGGTCAAGAGGAAAAGATGTGTCCATTGATGACTGCCCCGAAGTGGCTGATGAGGAACAGGATCTTGAGCGGTCATATCTCCAGGAGGAAGAACGTCTTCTAGTACATAGGGCTATGAAACTATTGAAAGAGGAGTACCGTCAAATCCTATGGCTGCTCTATTTTGAGGGGTTTACCCATAAGGAAGCTGCCCGGATCCTGAAAAAGACCACCCATAATGTAGAAACTATGGCGTACCGTGCAAGAAAGGCGTTGAAGACCAAACTGTTAGAGGAGGGGTTCGTTTATGAAAGGCTATGAGGAAATGACCCGTTCGGTATTGCAACGGGCAAGGGAGGAAAAGAAAGCACGAGATCAAAGACGTATTAAGCTCATGCTGGCTACTGGGTGTGCCTGCTTAGTCGTATTGGCGGTCTTTACCGGAGGGCTGCTGCGTGGTCCTTCTGACGCAAAAGCTCCCTGGCAGCCCAGAATGTCCGTGCTTTGCGTCACCGCCAGTGCTTCCCAGCAGCGGCAGCCAATGATGAAGGGGGAGCAGATCCCAATTGGCGCCCAGCTGTTTGTGCATGATATTGAAGGACTCAGCAGCCAGGAGGTGCTCCAACTGGGGATTGCTGACCAGGAATACGCCAAGCAGATGTTTGAAGCTCGAAAAGAGGAGCTTACCTGGGGACCCGATTGGGCTACTACCAGCTGGAGTTCTGAGAAAACCATAGTCACCACCATTTTCGCCGGAAGTTTTATGCTGGCTTTAGAGGATTATCAGCAGGTAAAGAATGTTTCTGTGACCTCCACAGAAATGGGCTATACCTCACAGTATGGCACGGATCTTTACGATACCACCCAAAAAGATGCTGTGGGCTTTACATGGTCTTTGTCCCAGGCAGGACTTAAAATGCTCGAAGAGAATTCGCGAATGCCCTTGTCCGGCATCAAGGATACCGTTACCGTCACGGTGGAATTTACGGACGGAACCAAGGAAGTCGCGGTCGTAGATATTTCCCTGGATGATGATGGACGGATCTACGGCACCTTCCGGGAGATCTATCTTGCATAGCTGATCTGCGGAAAAAAGATTGACAAAATGCACATTTATGATAAAATATCAGCAAATGCAAAGACAGTGCGGAAGCCAAGCAGCCATC
>JAGAMQ010000079.1 GCA_017624645.1 Oscillospiraceae bacterium | reverse complement strand
GGCCTTTCTTGTGATCTCTGATTATCTCTATCAGAAGGCATCCAGAATGAAAATTCCGCTCAACGGTGCTTTCGAACTCTCACCGGTCTGCAACTTTTCCTGTAAAATGTGCTATGTGCGCAAAACACCGGGTCAACTGCAGCAGGAGGGGAAAACACTGATCCCCTGGCAAGCATGGCTGGAATTGGCCGGGCAATGCCGGGAGGCCGGAACGCTCTATCTCCTGCTGACCGGCGGAGAGCCCTTTCTTTACCCCGGTTTCCGTTCTCTCTATGAAGCGCTTCATAAGATGGGGTTTCTGCTGTCCATCAATACAAACGGCACGCTGATCGATGAGCAGACTGTTGCGTGGCTGAAACAGTTTGCACCTTACCGCGTTAATGTCACACTGTATGGCACATCTCCTGATACCTACCGGCGCATCTGTGGTGATGCTGGAGGCTTTACACGGGCAATGAATGCCATTCTCATGCTGAAAGCCGCCGGCATTCCTGTAGTCATCAACGCCAGCATGATTCCTGAAAACCGGGACGATATGGAAGAAATTATCCAAATCGGGAAAGAATTGAGCCTGAACACACGGGTCAGCACCTATATGTTTCCGCCCATGCGGCGGGAGCGGGAGCAGCAGGATTCCCGCTTCACGCCGGAAGAGTCCGCCCGGATGTTCCTGCGGCGGTGTAAATGCCAGCTTACGGAGGAAGGTTATCATCAGTTCCTTCACAGCAGCGCCGTCCCCTCTGCCAAGCCTGAAAGGGACAACTGGGGAACGGGGGAGGAATATATGCGTTGCCGTGCCGGACGAAGTACCTTCTGGATCAACTGGGAGGGTTATATGACTGCCTGCGGAATGCTGGATTTTCCGGGGCGTATGGAACCTTTCCGAGAGCCATTTCTCGACTGCTGGCTGAAATTGACCGAAAAAGTACGTACGACGCCCGTGTTACAGGGGTGTGCCAACTGCACAAAGCGTGATATCTGTAACGTCTGTGTTGCTATGATCTACGGCGAAACAGGAACAGTCGACCAGAAAGCACCCTACCTGTGTAGCATGGCAGACTATATTCTGGAGCAGATTCACCATGAACTGGAGGATACTCATGTTTAAATTTCGTTGGTTGCTGGCATTAACTTTTGTAATTGTCCTTTCTGCCGTTTTCTTTTGCGGATGCTGGAAAACTCCCTCTACAGAACTCGATTCAACAATTCCATCTGCGTCCGAAGAAATTGTCACTGACGAGAAGGTTTTTCTTCCCCAGGAGGAGATTGTTACTCCTGAGCAGAATTCTGCCCCGGAAAAAGTAGAGGTGCAGCAGCAGATCACGGCAGAATACGAACTGTGGCTGGCGTCGGCTATGGTGTTTGGTCTCTCCATGGAATATCCGGATTTTGAACTTTTGGGCATTTACTCCCCATCGGCGACATTGATGAAAGACAAATTTGACAGTCAGGGAGTTTACATTCTGTTCCGCAGCTCCGGCACAGAACTAACCGTGGAGGGAAAGCCCCTTTCTGCCGAACGTACGCAGCCGGGGACTCGGGATCTGAGTTCCGCGGTACTTGGCTTTGCCAGCTTTGATGAAGCTGCCCTTTCTGCAGGCGATTTTTCCGATATGACCGAGCTGACCATGGAGATGCTGGGTCCCACTATGGAACAGTCTGTTCTGGTCTCTGTATATATCCATTGAATTTCACAATGCAAAGGTGATAATATGAAACTGAATTATGAGTTCGCACTGCGGGAAATTATGGGAGAGTACATTCTTGTTCCTGTGGGGGAAAGTGCTCTTCGCTTTTCTGGGATGATTACAACCACAGAAGTGGGTGCCTTCCTGTGGAGGCATCTGCCCGAGGTGCACAGTGAAGAGGAACTGGTGCGGCTGGTTATAGAAGACTACGAAATCGACCGGGAGACTGCCGAGGCCGATATCGGAGAATTCCTGCAAAAGCTGCGGGAGATGGGGATCCTGGAATAATACAAAACGTAAAAACTCACTGTGATTTCACAGTGAGTTTTGTTTTTTGAAAACCGGACAAATGACTTGCACATCAAGGGAAATCTGTTAAACTAATGTATAAGAAGATTTGCCTTGAAAGAGAGGAATTCATATGAAACGAAAACTGCTCAGCTTTTTCCTGACAACGGCAATGGTGCTGTCCATGATCCCGCCCGTGGCGGTATCTGCCGCAAGCGCCGCTGGCGTACCGGACGGGTTTTTGAAACCTGTCACGCTGCCGTTGATGCCGGCGGCGGACGGAAAACTGTACGACGAGCCGGAGATTGAACTGCCCGACCCGGCGGAAAGCGGCTTTATCTCTGAGGTGGAGGGCGGAGAGCCCGCTATGCCTTCCAGTGGACTGATGGCCGAGGTGGGCGAAGCCCCCGCCGCAGGCACCGAGATCGCCACGGCGGAGCAGCTACAGGCCATGACCAAGGGCACCTACATCCTGACGGGGGATATTGACCTGACGGATGTGGCATGGATGCCCATCGAACTGTCCACCAAGGGCAGCAACATTACGCTGGACGGACAGGGGCACACCATCAAGGGTCTGACCGTCAATGCCACGACGGAGGACAACTACGGTCTGTTCAGCTACGTCTATGGCAATGTGACGGTGAAAATCTGCGTATGGACGATGTGAGGCTGAATCTGGCCGTTACGGAGGAGAGCAGTACCGCCCAATACGGCGTAGGCGCACTTTTTGGCAGCGTTAAGGGAACGGTGACACTGGACAATGTGGTTGCGGATGTTGCCATTGCGCGCACGGGAGCCTATATCTGTAAGATCGGCGGTCTGGTCGGTATGTCCAGCAGTACGGCGACCGTGTCCGACGTGGCAGCACAGGTCTCCATGCCTGAGGCGGATGCCGCGCTGGTGGGAATTGCCCACTATCCCTCCATTGGCGGTATCGTCGGTGAGTTGACCGGAGCCTGTTCCTTCACCCACTGCTATGCCGAGGTGGACCTGTATACCACCAATTGGGGCTACAACAAGGCTTACGGCATGGGCGGTATGGTAGGATACATTGCCAACGGACACAAAGTTACCTCCTTCACCGATTGTATGG
>JAGAMQ010000078.1 GCA_017624645.1 Oscillospiraceae bacterium | reverse complement strand
CAGAATACCAGCCGCATTACCACCGGTGCTTTGAACAGTGTACTGGCAGAGGCTACCGCACGGGTGCAGCCGCCTTCCGATAGGGGCGCCGGCTGAAGATCTACTATATGACTCAGGCAAGCACCAAGCCCCCTCACTTTGTGATTTTCTGTAACGATGCCCGGCTGTTCCACTTCTCCTATCAACGGTATCTGGAGAACCAGATCCGGGAGGTCTTCGGTTTGCAGGGAACACCTGTGCGGCTCACCATTCGTCAGAGAGGAGATAAGGAGGAGTGAATATGTGGCTTTTCCTTGTGGTCAGCATTGTTGCGGGCTATCTGTTGGGGAATTTGAACGGCGCGGTGTGCGTGTCCCGGCTGCTGCATGATGATGTGCGCAGCCACGGCAGCGGCAACGCCGGACTTACCAACTTCATTCGCAGCTACGGTGCCAGCCGTTCTTTGATGGTCATTGCCATCGATGCGGGTAAAGCGGTGGTCGCCTGCCTGTTGGGCGGTATCCTGCTGAAAGATTCTCTCGGTTTCCGTGCCGGTGCTGCCATCGGCGGTGCGGCGGTGATGCTGGGACATGTGTTTCCTGCATTTCTGGGATTCCGGGGCGGCAAGGGTATCCTCAGTGGACTGTTTATTGCTATTGTTGTGGATTGGCGGATCGCCCTTTTGATCCTTGGGGTATTTGCGCTGGCATATTTTGCCACCCAGTATGTTTCCCTGGGCTCTGTGCTGGCTGCCATCACCTTCGCTGTAGGCTTTGCTCTGCTGCATCACCGTGATCCCATTGTCATGGCCTGCGGCATCTTTATGGGCCTGCTGGCTGCCGCGATGCATTGGCAAAATATCCTCCGTCTTGTAAAAGGTCAGGAGCGAAAGACCAACCTGTTCAAAAAAGATAAAGAGTAATATTGCAAACGCTGCAAAATAGCTGTCATTGCGAGGACACGAATGTGTCCGTGGCAATCTCCTTCTTAAGTAGGGGATTCCCACGATCGGTCTGCGGACTGGTCTCGCAATGACAGCTTTTGCATTTATAAAACAAAAAGCGGTGCTGCAAAAGCAGCACCGCTGTGGATACCGGGAATTACACCGCACGCTCAACCTTGTTGGAACGGAGGCATCTGGTACAAGCGTACACATGGCACGGAGTACCGTTCACAATAGCCTTAACCCGCTTCACGTTGGGCTTCCAGGTACGATTGGAACGTCTGTGGGAGTGGGAAACCTTGATACCGAAGGCAACACCCTTGCCACAATAATCACACTTCGCCATACACTGCACCTCCTATCCGCATGTTGGCGCATCAAAATTCATGCCCTCAAACAGGCACCCCGATATCATAGCAGAGTTCTTTCAAAAAAGCAAGTGTTTTTTACAAAAAATTTTTGACTTGTGAAAATATTGTTGCTATTCCGGAAAAATCCCGGTATAATGAGCCTAAAAGAGGTGAAGCAGATGTTTGATATTCGCAGTGTTCCCCTGAAAATGCTGGTGGAAGAGTTCCAGCTGGAGGTGGTGTTTGCTGCCACGGACTACGATATGATCCGTCTGACGGTGGAGGACGTGGCAAGACCCGGTCTGCAGCTGGCAGGCTACTTTGACCATTTTGAGCCTATGCGTCTTTTGGTCATGGGCAATGTGGAGGTAAGCTACCTGCGTAAGCTGGACGAAGTGGAGCGTGCCATCACCTTTGACCGCTTGTTCTCCTATAAATTTCCCGCACTGCTGCTGGCACGGAATATGGAGCCGGATGAGCAGTGCCTGGAAACAGCCAGGAAGCATAATGTAACGGTGCTGCGCAGCGCCGAGGCTACCAGTACCATCGTTTCTGCCATCATTGCCTACCTGAAGGCAGCCTTGGCACCTTCCATTACCCGTCACGGTGTTTTGATGGAGGTCTATGGCGAGGGACTGCTGCTGGTGGGTGAAAGCGGTATCGGTAAAAGTGAAGCGGCTGTAGAGCTTCTCAAGCGCGGTCACCGGCTCATTGCTGACGATGCGGTAGAGATCCGAAAGATCTCCGGGAATCTCCTTATGGGAACGGCACCCAAGCTGGTCCGCAATTATGTGGAGCTTCGTGGCATCGGTATCATCAATGTGGCAAAGCTTTTCGGTATGGGTGCTGTCAAGGCGGAGAACGAAATCAACCTTGTGGTAAATATCGTCCCATGGGAAAAGCAGACAAAATATGACCGGCTGGGTCTGGAGGATCAGTACACAGAGATACTGGGCGTCCAGATCCCCATGAATACCATCCCCATCACCCCGGGCAGAAATCTGGCGGTGATTTTGGAGGTAGCGGCAATGAACAACCGGCAGCGGAAGATGGGTTATAACCCTGCACTGGAATTCACCCAGCAGCTTGCCGAGGACGACGGGAGCAACTGATCCATGAAGGAATTTACCATCGGTGCCAATGACGCGGGACAGCGGCTGGACCGGTTTCTTGCTAAGGCGGTGCCGCTTCTGCCGGCATCTCTGGCGCAGAAATATATCCGCATCAAGCGGATCAAGCGCAACGGCGCAAGGGCGGAGCGGGATACCCGGCTGGAAGCCGGAGATGTACTGCAGCTTTATATCAATGACGAGTTCTTTGATAAGCCCCGGGAGGACAATGCTTACCTGACGGTGGCGACGCCCAAGCTGAACATCGTTTATGAGGATGAAAACATCCTGCTGGTGGATAAGCGCCCGGGGCTGGCGGTGCACCCCCATGACGGCGCGGAGTACGGCAGAACCCTCATCGACCATATTCAGGCATACCTGTATCAGAAACGGGAGTGGTCGCCCCGGGGAGAGAATGTCTTCACCCCGGCGCTGTGCAACCGCATCGACCGCAACACCGGCGGCATTGTCATTGCGGCAAAGACTGCCGAAGCTTTGCGGGTGATGAATCAGAAGATTAAGGATAGGGAGCTGGACAAGCGTTACCTTGCCATCGTGGAAGGAACGCCCCGGAAAAAAGAGGGGAGTCTGCGGGGATACCTGTTCAAGGACGCCAAGAAAAACAGGGTCTTCGTTACGGATACGCCCCAACCCGGCTCCAAATCCTGCCAGACTAACTACCGGGTCCTTGCTTCCCGGCAGGGACTGTCTTTGGTGGAATGTGAGCTGATCACCGGCAGAACCCACCAGATCCGCGCCCAGTTCGCCCACGCAGGTCACCCTCTGCTGGGTGACGGTAAGTACGGCAAGCTGGACAAGCGTTATGACCGGAACTATCAGGCATTATATTCCTATAAGCTGACCTTCTGCTTCACCACGGAAGCCGGCAGTTTG
>JAGAMQ010000077.1 GCA_017624645.1 Oscillospiraceae bacterium | reverse complement strand
TGTGACTACACGGTAAAGATCCCAATGTATCACGGGGTGGATTCTTTGAATGTGGCAGCTGCCAGTGCGGTGGCATTTTGGCAGCTGGGAAAAAGAGGATAAGAAACGGATACGGTGTCATCGCGAGGAGCGAAGCGACGTGGCGATCCCTTTCCTAAGATGGGGATTTCCACGCCACGTACGTGGCTCGGAATGACACCGTAAATTTTTTAATTTAAGAATTCCTTTAATTCCGCTTGCAACAAAGCAATATCCGTTTCCCGGTAGGCAAAGTGTCCGGAATGTTCCAGTACCGTCAAATGAATGGCAGGATGTCCGGCAAGGAGTTTGACAGAGGAAAATGCCACCAGCTCGTCGGTTCGGGACTGATAGGCGCGGGTGGGGACGGTCAATCGGGGCAGAAGCTTTCGCACCTGCCGGATCTCAGTGAGCAGCTCCCAAAAACGGGGGACCCAGCCAAGATACTGCCAAAGCCGCGGTGCCAGTTGCACACCGGAATCCCCAAGCATTTCCTGTTCCATCCGGTGTGTATTGCTATATTTGCCCAATGCCAGTCGGGCGGATGCCAGCATGGCTCTGGGACGGACAAAGGGACGCAGGGGCACAGCCAGCAGGAAAAGTCCGGCGATCTTGTCCGGATACGCCACCGCCGCCCGGAGAGCAAAGAGGGTGCCCATGGAATGGGCGATGACATATACCCGCTGATAACCCGCAAGGGTGGTCTCCCAGAAATTTTTCAGCTGCGCATGCCACTTGGCCATGGAGGTGGTTGCAAAGTCTGCGGCAGAGCCGCCGTGACCGTCCAGCAGCAGGTTGTAGACACTGAAACGGGGGGGAAATGGCAGGCATAAGGGCGGAAAAATGCCCGGGTGTACCCAAGATCCCGTGGATCAGAACCACGGCATCGGTGCTGCCGGGAACCTCCCGGATGTAGGCTTTATGGGTCATGGAGCACCTCCTTTTCAGAGGATATAGGGAATCAGTCTTGTGCCCGGAAGGTGATGGTGCCGGCATCGGCATCCATGGCGTCCACAATGGCAAGGGATTCCAGCTGATAGCCCAGATTGCGGATCACCCGGCCACCGATCTGGAAGCCTTTCTCGATGGCAATGCCCAGACCCTCTACCGTGGCACCGGCGGACTCGGCAATGGAGATCAGTCCCTGCAGGGCACAGCCGTTGGCGAGGAAATCGTCAATGATCAGCACGTGATCATCCGGGGACAGGAATCTTTTGGACACGATCACCTGATTCTTGTTCTTGTGGGTAAAGGATTCCACCTCTGCCACATACATTTCGCCCTCAATGTTGATAGACTTGGATTTCTTGGCAAAAACCAGGGGCACACCGAATTCCCTTGCCACGGGGTAGGCAATGGCGATGCCGGAGGCTTCGATGGTCAGTACCTTGGTAATAGGTTTATGAGAAAACCGGCGGTGAAATTCCTTGCCGATCTCATCCAGCAAAGCAATATCCATCTGATGGTTGAGAAAACTGTCTACCTTCAGCACGTTGCCGGGCTTGACAATGCCGTCTTTTGTGATGCGTTCTTCCAGGAAATTCATGGGGATCCCTCCACTGATGATTTGTCTATACTATAGCACGGGACGGTAGGTTTGTCACCATTTTCCCCGAAAAAACACGAAAAAAGGGGAGAAGACGACCTGCGTCTTCTCCCTGAAACTATTGACGGTCAAGCCACCTGCCGGTGTAGTCCGGTTACCCGGACCCGGTTGGGACCACACTTGCGGAACACCGTTCGGGATACGGTGCCGTCGGGCCAGCGGTAGCGAAGGCCTACGGTTTTGCCGCTGATACACCGCTCCAAAGCCGTGCGGCAATGCTGCAGGTAGAACAGCTGCTGGGCAAGAGCCAGCTGGTGCTGCACTTCCTCGCCGTACTCCAGACAGGGTAAGGCGTCGCAGGAGGTGAGCCGCGCCACGGACCGGCTGAGCCGGGTGGTGAGATTGCCGGCTTCCTGCCGGAGAACTTCCCGAAGCTGGGGGATGGGATACTCGGTTTTTGTGTTGTTTTTCATAAAAAAACCACCTTTCTGAATAAAAAAGATATAGTAATGGCGTGGTCATCACGTCATTGCTACATCTTGTTTGTTCAAAAAAGGTGTTGCGGGGTTTGTTCACGGGATCATAATAACACATGTGTTTTCTTTTGTCAACGGCACAATTCCAATGTGTCCTTTTTTGCAGAGAATCGCCGAGGGGGGAGGTTGAAAAGCCTTGGCGGTTGTGTTATAATGGCGAAAGCTTTTAGAAGAAGGGATATTTATGGATATTAAGCAAAATCTGCATACCCACAGTATCTATTGTGACGGAAAGGACACTCCGGAGGAGATGGTTCAGACAGCCCTTGCCAAGGGGTATGAATCCATCGGCTTTTCCGGTCACAGCTACGTGTTCTACTCCGACTATGCCGGCATCACTATGGAGCGGCAGAACGCCTATGTGGAAGAGATCCACCGGCTGAAGCAGGCCTATGGCCACCGGATCAGGATCTACCTTGGCTTGGAGGTGGATATATACGCCCAGTTGGATCTGGGTATCTTTGACTACCTCATCGGATCTATGCACTATATGAAGCTGGGAGAGGAGTATGTAAGCTTTGATGACGGCCCCCAAGAGGTGCGCACCGTCATTGACCGATATTTTGGCGGTGATGGAAATGCCTATGTGAAGGAATATTTCCGCCAGCTGGCAGAGCTGCCCAAACACGGGAAGTTTGACATTATCGGACATTTTGACCTTATTTCCAAGCATGTGGAGCGCTCAGAGCTGTTCGACTATGACAGCGACGATTATCTGGATTGGGCAACCCAGACCGCGGAAGCGCTTTTGCCCCATATTCCTTATTTTGAGGTGAATACCGGTGCTATGGCCCGGGGCTACCGTACCACACCCTACCCCTCGCCCCGGATCACCCGGATGCTGAAAGAGCTGGGGTTCCGGGCGGTGATCACCACCGACTGCCACGATGCCACCAAGCTGGACTGGGGTCTTGCCGAGGCAAAGGCGCTGCTGGAGAGTGCCGGCTTCCGGGAGCATTACGTCCTTACGGATGACGGCTTCCGGGGTGTGAAGCTGTAAGACTGTGCGAGGGTAGCCGTTTTGAGGGGATATTCTCCCTGTTGGCAGGCCCGGAAAGGGTTCTTTTGATGGGTGTGGGTGCTGTATTCCCGGACCCCGGAAGAGAAGTACCAAAAGATTGGGCAAAATGACCAAAAACCGGGGCGGTAAAAGACTGTGTATTTCCGTCGCGTATAAATGTCCACGAGAAATGGAATTTTCGTTGACATTGATGGCGTTTAGTGGTATATTGTGTCTATCGTAAATAAACCACGAAGGGAAGAGATTTTATGAAAAAGATTCTTGCAATTGTCATGGCAGCAGTCATGTTGCTGACATTGGCTGCCTGTCAGGCCGCCGGCGGCGATGCTGCCAATGAAAAGTTCGTTGTAGGTGTTTGCCAGTTGGTGCAGCATCCTGCGCTGGATGCCGCTACCCAGGGCTTTGTGGAGACCTTGAAGGCTGAGTTTGGCGACAACATCGAGATCCTTGAGAAGAATGCTTCTAACGACATCCCCACCTGCAGCACCATCGTCAATGACTTTGTGACCAAGAATGTGGACCTCATCATGGCAAACGCTACGCCTGCTCTGCAGGCTGCAGCACAGGCTACTGAGGACATTCCCATCTTGGGTACCTCCGTTACCGAGTACGGCGTGGCTCTGGACATCAAGGACTTCGGCGGCACCGTAGGCGGCAATGTTTCCGGTACCTCTGACCTGGCTCCTCTGGATCAGCAGGCGGAAATGCTGCTGGAGTGGTTCCCGGATGCAAAGAATGTGGGTCTTTTGTACTGTTCTGCAGAAGCGAACTCCAAGTATCAGGTGGACGAAGTGCAGCGTATGCTGGAAGCCAAGGGCGTCACCGCTACCCCCTACTCCTTCGCTGATACCAACGAGATGCAGGCTGTGACCCAGAAGGCTGCCGACGAGTCTGATGTGATCTATGTTCCCACCGATAACGCAGTGGCTTCCGCAGCCGATACCGTTTACGGCGTGTGCAGCGCTGCCGGTGTGCCGGTCATTGCCGGTGAGGAAGGTATCTGCAAGGGCTGCGGTGTGGCTACCCTGTCCATCAGCTACTACGATCTGGGCGTCACCACCGCAAAGATGGCCATTAAGATCCTGAAGGGTGAGGCTGATATCGCTACCATGCCTGTTGCCTATGCCGAAAACTTCGCCAAGAAGTACAACAAGGCAATCTGCGACGAAATGGGTATTACTGAGATCCCCGAGGGCTACGCAGCCATCGAGGAGTAAGAAAACCAATAAAATACGGGCGAGGTGGCTCTCCATCTCGCCCGATTTACTGATTTTTCCGGAGGAAGAAAAATATGGGAAGCCTAATCAATGCCCTTCCCGGTGCGGTATCGCAGGGACTGATCTGGGGCATTATGGCCATTGGCCTTTACATTACCTACAAAATTCTAGAGGTGTCTGACCTGACGGTGGACGGCTCCTTCTGTACCGGCGGCGCTGTATGCGCCATGATGCTGGTGGCAGGCTACAATGTGTGGATCGCCATGGTGGCAGCCTTTTTGGTGGGCATGCTCACCGGCTGGGTCACCAGCTTCTTCCATACCAAGCTGGGCATACCCGCGATTCTGTCCGGTATCCTTACCCAGCTGGGACTGTGGTCTGTAAATCTTGCCATTATGGGCATGAAGGCAAACCAGGCGTTGAGTGTCAAGAATTATGACATGTTGGTGTCCCTGCGTTATCTGCAGGACGTGGCAAAGGGAGCCCGCCCCCTTTGGGAGCATCCCTTGGTGACTGTTGGCCTGCTGACTGTGGGCATCGTAGCGGTGCTGTACTGGTTCTTCGGTACCGAGCTGGGCGCTTCCATCCGTGCCACCGGTGCCAACAGCAATATGGCAAGAGCCCAAGGTATCAATACCAACCGCAACATCGTTCTTGGGTTGATGCTTTCCAATGGCTTGGTGGCACTGTCCGGCGCACTCCTTGCCCAGTTCCAGGGCTTTGCGGACATCAACATGGGCCGCGGTGCCATCGTCATCGGCTTGGCTGCCATCATCATCGGTGATGTGGTGTTCTCCAAGCTGTTCCGGAACTTTGCACTGAAGCTGGTTGCGGTGAGCATCGGTGCCATTATCTACTATGTGGTGATCCAGGCGGTGATCAGCCTGCTGAACATCGATTCCAACTATCTCAAACTGATTTCTGCATTGATCGTTGCTTTGTTCCTTGCCGTGCCCAATCTTCGGGGCAAGGTGTTCAAGGGCGGCAGAAAGGAGCGCAGCCATGCTTAAGATCGAAAATGTGCGTAAGGTGTTCAATGCCGGCACCGTCAATGAGAAGGTGGCGCTTCACGGACTGAATCTGACCTTGAATCCTGGCGACTTTGTTACCGTCATCGGCGGAAACGGTGCCGGTAAGAGTACCATGCTCAACGCCGTGGCAGGCGTGTACGGTGTGGATGAAGGCAAGATCCTCATTGATGGCGTGGATGTGACCCATCTTCCGGAGTTCAAGCGGGCAAAGTATATCGGCAGAGTGTTCCAGGATCCCATGATGGGTACGGCTGCCACTATGCAGATCGAGGAGAATCTGGCTCTGGCTGCCCGTCGGGGCAAGCTCCGCAGCCTTTTGCCCGGTATTACCAAGCAGGAGCGGGAAGGCTACCGGGAGCAGCTGAAGATCCTGGATCTGGGACTTGAGGACCGGATGACCTCCAAGGTAGGCCTGCTGTCCGGCGGTCAGCGTCAGGCGCTGACCCTGTTGATGGCAACCCTGCAGGAGCCGAAGCTTCTGCTGCTAGACGAGCATACCGCCGCTCTGGACCCCAAAACTGCAGCCAAGGTGCTGGAAGTCACCCAGAAGATCGTGGAGCGGAACAATCTGACTACCTTGATGATCACCCACAATATGCGCGATGCCATTGCCTACGGCAACCGGCTGATCATGATGTATAACGGTCATATCGCCGTGGATGTATCCGGCGAGGAAAAGAAGAACCTCACCGTGGAGCAGCTTCTGAACCTGTTCAGCCAAGCCAGCGGCTCCGACGAGGCAGACGATAAGCTTCTGCTTTCCTAAACAAAAAAACGCTGTCCCAAACGGGACAGCGTTTTTGATTCTTAGAATACCAGTTGTACCAGCACCATGTAAAATACCGTACCCACGCCTATGGACAGCAGGGAATTCCGCTTCCAGATATGTAGTACGGCTACCACGGCACAGCCCAGCAGCTCCGGAATACCATAGGGAGGGGCTAGGAATTTTACATCCTTCATGCAGTACACCACCAGCATGCCCATGATGGCATAGGGCAGTACCTTTCCCAGATACACGATGATGTCCGGTGTCTTTTTGTCTCCCCGGAAGATCAGGAAGGGGAGGAAACGGGTAGCCATGGTGACAAGGGTCGCCACCACAATGATCCATAGTCCGTGGGTATCAAACATAAGGCTTCCTCCTTGCCGTCTTTCTGGTGATGGTCAGAAGCAGCGCGATGGCTGCCATGGAGGGGATCAGGAAGAACTCACTGCCGAAGAGCATCAGACACAGAGCAGTTGACATAACGCCGATTAGCGCCGGGAGATGATTCTTGTTTGCCAGCCATTGCTCCACGAACATGGTTACAAACAGAGCGGTGAGCACAAACTCCACCCCCTCAAAACTGATGGGCAGGGTGGCACCCATCACATTGCCCAGCACGCAGCCGCAGATCCAATAGACATGATCCAGCGCCGTCACGGTGAAGCAGTAGCTGTGACGGCTTACCCCCTTGGGAGGTTCGTTCTGGGTGACCAGAGAGTAGGTCTCATCGGTAAGTCCGAAGATCATATAGGGTTTCTTTTTGCCCGCACCCTTGTAGGTATCTATCAGGGAGATGCCGTAAAAAAGATGCCGGGCGTTGACCAACAAGGTGGCAACAGCGGTGCTGATCAAAGAAGCGTGGGATGCCAGCAGGCTTACCGCCAGATACTGACCGGAGCCGGCAAACATGAAAAGCGCCATAAAGAATGCCCAGCCGATGCCGTAGCCGCTTTCGTTCAGCAGGATACCAAAGCCTGCACCTAAAAAGAGATAGCCGGTGAGTACCGGCAAGGTGTCCCGGAGGGCTACCTTAAGAAGCTGTTTTTTCATAATCCCAACTGCCTTTCTTTCTCTCACGATTATAGGACCAACGGCGGAAAATGTCAACTTGAAACAGCTTGCTTTTTCCCCGCAATGCAGATATAATAAGAAAAAGATTCCATATAATGGAGGGTGCGGCAGAGCGGTTGCTTGACAAGCATGCAGTGACCTACCATGGGGAAGGTAGCGTAAGCAAGGAGGTTTTTCTATGAAAAAGCATATTAAGGTTTGGGACTATGCCGGCAGGATCGCCGAGGAATTGGAAAAGGGTGTCCTGCTCACCACAAAGTCCGGGGATAAGGTCAATTCCATGACCATCGGCTGGGGCCTTTTGGGCATCCAGTGGGCAAAACCGGTGTTTGTGGTGCTGGTACGGGAAAGCCGGCACACCAAGAAAATGCTGGAGGAAAATCCGGAATTTACTATTAACATTCCCTTGGGTGCCATTGACAAGAGCATCCTTGGTGTCTGCGGAACCAAGTCCGGCAGAGATATGGATAAGATCGCAGCCCTGGGACTGACCCTGGAGGAGGGCGAAACCGTTTCTGTTCCCGCTATTAAGGAGCTGCCCCTGACCCTGGAGTGCAAGGTGATTTACAAGCAGGATCAGGACCCCAAGGCCATCGCCCCGGAATACGATGCCCGGTTCTATGCCAAGGGCACTGCCAATGAGGGAGATTACCATACCGCCTACTATGGCGAGATCACAGCTGCGTATATCGTGGAGTAAATAAAGGATGGAACACATGAAGAAAATCGGTGTATTGGGTGCGGGAACCTGGGGCATGGCGCTGGCACGGATGCTGTGTGTCAGCGGACATGAGGTCATGGTATGGTCTGCCCTGCCTCAGGAGGTGGAGGAGTTCGCCGCCACCCGCAAGCATCCCAATTTGCCGGGGATGACCATTCCCCAGGAGATCGCTTTTACCGGTAACATAGAGAAGGTTTGTACCGGTAAGGATATTTTGCTCTTTGCAGTGCCCTCTCCCTTTGTCCGCAGCACTGCCCGGAAGGCAGCCCCCTACATTCCCCAAGGGCAGATCATCGTGGATGTGGCAAAGGGTATCGAGGCGGACACCTTGATGACCATGACCCAGATCATTGCCGATGAGCTGAAAAATCCCTCTGTGAAGCTGGTGGCCCTGTCCGGTCCTACCCATGCTGAGGAGGTGGCAAAGGACCTGCCTACCACCATTGTTTCTGCCTGCCAGGACCTGCAGGCGGCACAGCTGGTGCAGGACGTGTTCTTTAACACCTGTATGCGTGTGTATACCAATGAGGATGTGCTGGGTGTGGAGCTTTCCGGTGCCATGAAGAATATCATTGCCCTTGCTGCCGGTATCGCTGTGGGCCTTGGCTACGGCGACAATACCAAAGCTGCCATCATGACCCGGGGCATTGCGGAAATTGCCCGCTTGGGTATTGCCATGGGCTGCAACCCTCAGACCTTCTTGGGGCTTGCGGGCATCGGAGACCTGATCGTTACTGCCACCAGTATTCACAGCCGGAACAACCGCTGCGGCATGCTGTTGGGACAGGGTGTTGCGCCTGCGGATGCCGTGAAGCAGGTGGGCATGGTGGTGGAGGGCATCAATGCCTTGCCTGCAGCCATGCGCCTTGCCAAGCAGTACAATGTGGAAATGCCCATCGTGGCGGCTGTCAATGCAGTGGTGGAGGGCACGCTGCCCCCCAACGATGCGGTGCAGCTGCTCATGAGCCGGGAAAAGAAACCGGAAACCGACGAATAACAACAGCGGGTGTCTTGCGAAGGCAAGACACCCGCTGTTGTTTACAGTTCCCGATGGCACAGCTCCAAAGCTGTGGCGATCACCGCATCCATATCGTAATACTTGTAATGCCCCAGCCGTCCGCCGAAGATCACCCGGGATTCTCCTTGGGCGAGCCGGCAATACCGCTCATAAAGGGCGTTGTTTTTTTCGTCATTCACCGGATAGTACGGCTCGTGGCCGGGTTTCCATTCGGAGCTGTATTCCCGGCTGATCACGGTCTTTGGTTGTCCGTGGTCCTCAAACCATTTGTGTTCAATGATCCGGGTCCAAGGGGTCTCGGCGTCGGTATAGTTTACCACGGCATTGCCCTGATAGTTGGGGGTGTCCAGCACCTCTGTTTCAAACTGGACAGACCGGTATTCCAGATGTCCCAGTTGATAATCAAAGAAGGCATCGATGGCACCGGTGTAAACCACTTTTTCTGCCAGGGTATCCAGGTCTTCCCGGTGGGCAAGGTAGTCGGTGTTCAGCCGCACCTCGATCCCGGAGAGAATGTTTTCCACCATTTTGGTGTAGCCACCCAGAGGAATCCCCTGGAACAGGGCGTTAAAGTAGTTGTTGTCAAAGGTCAGCCGCACCGGCAGCCGCTTGATGATAAAGGAAGGCAGCTCCCGACAGGGGCGGCCCCACTGCTTTTCGGTGTAGCCCTTGACCAGCTTTTCGTAAATATCGGTGCCAACCAACGAGATGGCTTGCTCCTCCAGATTTTTTGGCTCCGTGATCCCGGCAGCATCGCGCTGCTCCTTAATTTTGGAAGCCGCCTCCTGGGGAGTGACTACACCCCACATTTTGTTGAAGGTGTACATATTGAAGGGCAGGGAGTAAAGCTCACCCTTGTAGTTGGCAACCGGAGAATTGGTGAACCGGTTAAAGGCTGCAAATCGGTTTACATAATCCCAAACCCGTTGGTTGTTGGTGTGAAAAATATGGGCGCCATACACATGGACATGGATGCCCTCCACCAATTCGGTATAGATATTGCCGCCAATGTGGCTGCGCTTGTCGATGACCAGCACTTTCTTGCCGGCGTCCGTTGCCTGCCGTGCAAACACTGCGCCGTAAAGCCCGGCACCAACTACCAAATAATCGTATTTCATAATCTGTCAAGCTTGCTTTTTCACTGCGTACCAGATGTATTCTTCAATCTGTTGGGGTGTATAACCCACAGGATCTACCGCAGTGGCGGGGACACGGCAGTAGCCGTTTTTGTCGTAAAACCGTACAGCACGGGCGTTTTTGCCAGATACGCACCAATACACAGTATCCAGTCCCAGCTCCTGCAAACCGATCCGGATGATTCCTGCCATGCCGTAGGCAGAATAGCCTTTGCCCATAGCGCATGCCCGGATGGTGATGGCAAACTCGGCATCCTTCCGGTCTTTGCGGATGTGCTTCAGGCTGGCAGTACCCATATATTCATTGGCATCATTCACGATTGCCAGATGCAGATTCTCGGAAGTGTCATCACAGCTGCGGATAAAAGCCTCGCAGTCTGCCAGGGTTTTGGCAGCAAAATTGGCCTGCAGATTCTTCACTACATCCGCATCGTGCATCCATTCCAGCATGAGGGGTGCATCTGATAAACGCAGTTTTCGCAGTTTCATTGATAAACCTCTTTTATTTATGAATTTTCTTATGCAGGAGCCGCTTGACGACGGAAAGATTATACTTGAACTCGTCTGTGCGGCCGAAGAAAAGAAGATAAAGTCCACCGGTGACAACGCTGCATGCCAAAATGCCGATACAAACATTGACAATCGTGTGGGCTGTCATCAACAAACGGAACAGCAAGCCACTGCCTACCAATGCAACCAACATAACGAAAAAGTATTTAAAGTATAGCCAGAAGAATTCCCGCAGCGGACGCTTAAAGAGAAAACGATAAACGATCCAGGGGACGGCAATAGTGGAAACAACAGTGCTGATACAGGTTCCCAGAAATATTGCCGCAACATCATTATCCATGATCCATACCAGCGTCACTGAGGCAACCAAGTTCAGTATTCCTTCAAAAAATGCCAAAAATTTTACAAAAGGTTTGGGACTGTACAATCCGGCTGCACTTCGGAAGGATTCACAGGTTTGCAGGATATAGCGGGCATAGTTGTTGTAAGCCAACAAGGCAGTTATGCCAATTCCCCAGATTTGATCTACACCGAGCCATGCCGTGATAACGGTATTGCAAACGACAGTAATGCCGATCGTGGTGTAGCTGGCGATCACGAAATTTGCAAAGAAAATCCGCTTGAACAAGGTGTAGCTGTTCTTTTTGCCGTTCAGCACCAGATAGTTACCGATGACGGAGATCGCCTTGGAAAAAACCATGTTGAAGGTCTTGTTCAACATGTTGATCACAGTAACGTAATTGTTATAGATCGCCACAGCGGCAAGATCCACAAAACCGGACAACAGCATATTATCCGTTCCGCTCACACAAAAACCTGCTATCCGAATGGTAAACATTGCTTTGATGTTGCCGGTCAGTTGTGTTTTATACTCTTTTGTAAGGGGGTGCGTATTTTTCTTGTTGGCATAGGGATAGTGTTTATCAGCCAGTAGGGAAAGGTATATGTTTCGCAGCAGAGGAATTACGATTTTCAGTACAAGGTACAGGAAAAAGCTGCGAGTAGCCAACAAAACCGCGATTTCTGCTGCAGTGAGAATGAGTTGTGCGATGGTGTCAACATTGGTAACGATATAATCTTGTTGGTCAGCGATGATCAAACTTCGCTTATAAGCCACATAATAGCTGGAAACAGAGCCTACCAGGAATAAGCCGAAAGCCCAATATACCGTTTCCATAGGAACCGTGCTTTCCACCAATACATCCAGAAAGGGAAAAACAATAATACCCAGTACGGCCACTACGATTCCGATGATGGAATACAGTCTGCGATACAGCTGCATGATGGAAGCAACCTGCTCTTTATCATCTTTTGCCAGCGGAGCATACAGACTGAAATTAATGGCTTCAGAGATACCCAGCTCTGCCAGACTCAGCATTCCGATAATGCTGGTCAGCAGGCTGTTTAGGCCTAACAGATCCTGCCCCAGACAATCCAGAAAAACCTTTCTGGAATAAAAACCCGCGACACTTTGGATCAGGGAGGCAATCATCTGCGCAGAAACATTTCGTATTACTCTGTCTTGTCGATTGCTATTTTTCATGCTTGTATTATCCTTTACAAGGTCTCTTGCGGTTATCTTTCTATGTGATCCTATTCTTTTTCAGCAGAAGCTTCCTCCACGAGAATGGTTAGCTTCATTTTCTGAAACAGAAGATCAATTAGTCGAATAATAGGCTTAGATAGGAAATCATAGATCAGATATGCCACAAAGCAAAGTAAATAAATAGTGATGGTGGTGAATAGAATGTGACCAATCAAAAACAGTGCAGAGCTTTGTACTGCCTGGGGGATTCTGTAATGCGGCAGGAAGAACATGTGAAGCAGGAAACAGGTGAAGGATCCTTTTGCCAAAAAATTGATCACGCGGCTGCGTATAGTGAATTCCCGGAACAGCAAGAAGATAGCAACGGCCAAGGCAATGACCAGGGGGTTGCAATAAGCCCAGGCATATTGGTCAACATTTGTGAATTTGCCCGCCAGAGCCAAAAGAGCGGAAAGCAGGATGATTCCGGAAAGGCTATAGCGCTTCTTGATCCGAATATCCAGAAGCCGCAGCGAGGCACCGATCAGATACATCAGCGCGAAATTTACAAAGGTGTAACCCTGTCCACTGCCGTTGGTACCAAGGGTACATAAGCCGACAAAGTGATACCCGGTGTGTACAGCGATGGAATCGAGCAATGTGGGCCAAAAAGAAAACAATAGCAAGGAAACAATCAGCAGTGTTTTCAACTGGGATTTGGAAAGATTGCGAAGCATTTGGTTGATAAAAGGACTGAGCAAGAATACTGCCACATACAGGACAACAAAATAATTATCCGGCAATAAGGTGTGAATCAAACCAATAGTGGTGAACATATCGCCATTCAAAAGCTTCCAGAAATAGGGCAGCAACCGGAATACGCTGACCTGCAGCAGAAGCGCTACTGCTTTTACCGGGTCAGCCCGGCGGGAGGTGCAGGAAAAATATCCGGTGATCAGCACAAACAGGTTTACGGCGCAGATAAAGAGCCCTTCCAATGCCAACAAAAGCATTTGGTTCACAGATCCTGTGGGTACGTGCTGAAGACCGCCACCCATGGTAACATTGTTGTAATGCAGGATCACAACACCCAGCATCGCAAAAATGCGAAGCAACTCAATATTCGAATCTCTTACTTTTTTCATAGCGCTTCTGTATTACGCAAAAGCGTTGATAGCTTCAATAACGTAATCGATCTCTTCGTTGGTCATGCCGTAGTACATGGGGAGACTCAACTCGGTGGCAGAGATCTCTTCGGCAATGGGTAGGCTGCCCTGTGCAATTTCCAGATCCTTGTAGCAGTCCTGCAGATGCATGGGGATGGGGTAGTGCTTGTTGGTGCCGATGCCCTTGTCAGCCAGGTACTGCGCCAGTTGGTCCCGTTGCGCACAACGGACAGCAAACAAATGCCATACCGGCTGGGCGTACTCGGGCACATAGGGCAGAATGATCTTGGGATTGGTGATTCCTTCCAGATACCGCTTGGCAGTTGCACGGCGGTTCTCGTTGACTTTGCCCATCAGGGGCAGCTTGGCAGAAAGGAAGGCTGCCTGCAGTTCATCCAGTCGGGAGTTGTTGCCTTTGTAAATATGATGGTACTTGTAGTCGGAGCCGTAGTTGCCCAAGGCGCGAACCTTATCAGCCAGCTCTTTGTTGTTGGTAATGGTGGCACCGGCATCCCCCAGCGCACCCAGATTCTTTCCGGGATAGAAGCTGAAGCCGGCAGCGTCACCAAAGGAGCCGATGACCTTGCCCTTGTAGGTGGCACCGTGTGCCTGCGCGCAATCCTCGATCACAAACAGATTGTACTTTTTGGCAATGGCAAGGATGGGATCCATGTCGCAGGGAAGACCGTACAGATGCACGGGCATGATCGCCTTGGTTTTTTTTGTAATCTTTTCCTCAATCTTGGTAGGATCGATATTGTAGGTGCGCATGTCCGGCTCAACAAAGATGGGCATGGCACCGGTATAGGTGACAGCCAGTGCAGTGGCAATATAGGTGTTGGAGGGAACGATAACCTCATCGCCTTCCCCCACACCCAGGGCTTTCAATGCAAGCATCAAGGCATCCAGGCCGTTGCCGTTGCCAACACAGTATTTGCTGTCGCAGTAGGTGGAAAAAGCTTCCTCAAAAGCCTTGTCCTCCTTGCCATCAATGTACCAGCTGGCAGTATAGACTCGTTCGAAGGCTGCACGAAGCTGGCTGTCCAGTTCTTTTTCTAAAGGCTTAAAGCTTACAAAAGGTACGTTCATAATCCTTCCTCCTGAACCATTTTCAAGAAATCTTCATAATTGCGGATGTAATCCGCTTCGTCATAATACTCCGATGCAAGAACCAGCAACACGGCTCCGGGGGTGAAATCATACATTTCCCGCCACATATTGTTGGCAATGTACAGGCCTTCGTTTGGCTTGTCCAGAGTTACCTCTGCAGTATCGTGTCCATCGTCCAGATGGATCTTGCAGCTTCCGCTGACACAAATCAGAATCTGCTGCAGATTGCGATGTGCATGAAAGCCCCGGCGGACACCGGGCAGCGTGTCGTAGATGTAATAGACCCGCTTAATAGCAAAGGGAAGGTCTTTGGTAGCCTCAATAGCTACTAACTGCCCCCGGTCATCCCCGTGGGGAGGGAAAGTATATTTGGTAATGTTCATAGTAATCCTCTTATTTGCCAGCAAGGTGCTAGTTTCCTTGCGTAGTATGTGTATGCAAATACTGCAGGTATTCCAGATCCGTTTCGCTACAGCAAACTTCCTGCGGCTTTATGGTTTTTTTGATGCTACTGGCATAGAACAGAATCAACGGGTGCTGCAACAGTTTATGCACAATCCGCCGAAACCGGTTTGTTTCTAAATAATTACAGAATAATACATCAGCAAAACTGCTCCGAGGATGCGTTTGTTTAAGCTTCAATATAAAGTTTTTGGCATCCTTGGCAAGCAGGCGCGTCCACTTATCACTGGAACTGGTAGAAATTCCCGAACCGTCTTCATACCAAACGATATTACGGTCATAATAATAAAGCTTGTGACCATCTGCGAGGGCAAAGGCGGTAGAGGAATTATCCTCCAGGTAAACAACTTGTTCGGCAACGGTTTCCAAGTACTTTAGGGCAAACTCCCTTTGGCGGAAAAAAGTTGCTCCAACTGGCCAGAAATTACTTAGGAAGCTAACCTGCTCCTGGAGCAGTGATGCATCTGGGCTGTACAGCTTCGGATCTGCCGGAACACATTCTTGTTTCGTTAATCGCACTCCAGACGCATCAGCGCTATAGTGCACAGGATTTCCAAAACACATGTGTGCGTGGTGCTTTTTCGCAAAATGGTAGAAATCTCGAAGCACATACTCATCATAAAGCAAATCACCGGGAGATGTCAGAAAAATATATTCTCCTGTTGAAGAACGAATTCCGCTGATACAGTTTTTGACTGTGCCTTGATTATAGGGGTTTTCGACAATTCGAAAGGCTGTAACCCCTCGCGCTTGCAGAAAATCTTTCACAAAGGAAAAATCCTTTTGGGTTGAACCATCGTCGGCAATGATGATCTCAAAATCTACATCTTTCTGCATTGCTGCCGCATGTAGAGTGCGGCACAATTTTTCAGTGTTGGCATTATATGTGACAACAACAATTGAAACCTGCGGCATAGCTGGTTACCTCCATAAGCATTACGGATCCCTGTTACTGATTATTTCCGTGTTATGTGTCTGTGGCGATATCTGCAAATATAGTGTTTTCAAGATCATCATGAGAAAAAGTATCTTATCTTTTGTACTCTCCGGTAACACCATGCAGATGGTCAAAGTAGCTCCGGGTAGTATATCAATTATTCCGGGATTTATCCACAGATACCCGATCCAAGGGCAGACGACCCACAGGGAAGGTAAAATTATGTGTATTTACCTGTCTCCAGGTGCGCCGGTACCGACGGTCCTGCAGTTGACGAAGAAACCAACGTATCATCTTGATGTCTCCTTGAACAGATTGAAGCAGCGATGTGCAAAACAATAAAGCGCAAAGTTCCACTTTGCCAGAAGCAACACAATCGCCGGAGTGTTGGTATAGGTTTTGTAATAATACCAAATGGACTGGAAGTCAAGCTTCATGATCCGCAGACGGGAAAACGCGTTTTTGGTGGTCTGTCCGTGGACATGGGTGACTGCCAATTCTCTGCAGAACCAGACCTGATAGCCGGCTGCCTCCAGCCGGCGGCTGAGGATCGGCTCTTCTGCATAGAGGAAGGTGTGCGGATCAAACATGTCTGCCGCATGGAAAGCATCGGCACGAAGGAGAAAGAAGCATCCCGATACCCATGCGCAGGGTCCGGTAGGCGCATCGAAACACAGATCCTCGCAGTATTTGGCGCGGAGCTTCTGGTACTGCTGGGGCTTCAGGAAGCGGTCCAGGGCACACAGCCAAATAAAGACGATCAAGCGCCGGTAAGCGCTGATCCATTTGTGAGGCGACTGTTGCTTGCCGGCCGGTGTGATTACCTGGGGTCCAATGACGGCAATTTTGGGATTCTGTGCAAACAGATCATCTGCGATTTGCAGATCCATAGGCTCGCGGAATTCCAGGTCGTTGTTGCTGATGATATAGTAAGGATCTGCCCACAGTTCCCGCGCTATGGCGGTACCTAGATTGTTGCCCTTGGCATATCCCAGATTCTCACCGGCGGGACAATAGACGATTTGATAGTCCTCCCATTGGAAGCAGTACAACGGTTGGGTAATGCCCTTTAGCTGTATGGTTTCCGGAGCTCCGTAGGTCTGTGTCAGCCGCTCTACGGCATCCTTGGCATCACCGGTTTCAACGATGAGGATATGAGAAGAAGCGCTTTTCTGTATGGCTTTCTGATATCTTTCAATGTATGCAATTGTGGAATCCAAGGAATTATAATCTACCAGAATCAGTGCGTACATGCGATTCCTCCTAAAGGGTGATTATTGGAATTTCAGATAAACAGCCCGCATCATAGCAAGAGGCCGCAGCGCAGCCTGACAGCTGGTCAGTACCCACAGCTTGAGCCGGGTCTTTTTGGATGTATGGGGAAGCAATTGCTTGCCGGCATCGATAACCGCAGAACGGATCTGTTCTTTTCTTTCCTTGGTGTATTGCTTTGCCAGCAAAAGAACGGCAGCAGAGTTGAAAAGATTCTCGATCAGCTCGGCTGCTGCCAGAGAAGCGATTTTTACAGGGTCGCAATTCTGCCAGGAGAAACTGATAAGCAGCTCTTGCTTGCGGGCATAGCGGGCAAGCTGGTTATGCAGCATGGTGTCCGGGAATCGGATCATGCGCCCCTGTCCGGTGGAATTGTCCCGGAAGTACCGGTAAGACGGCTTTCGGCAGTACAGGAAATCCCGGGAGCGCGTGGTGTAATCGCAAACGAACATCCAGTCTTCACCGGCGATAAACCGGGTGTCAAAGCATAGATCTGCCTCCCGGATCCGGTCGGTCAGATACAGCTTTGCCACCGGACCGCTGATGCTGGAGGCGGTCAGCAGCTGGTAAAGCACCTGCTCTTGAGAGAGCGGTCCCTCCGGCAGGTCGAAGGCGTACCACATGGAGTCTTTTTCCAGCTGGGTCAGGATCATGTCAAACAGCACAAGATCGGGGGTGCTGTCCGTGGGGAAATGCGCAGAGAGCGTATCGGCGCAGATCACATCATCTGCATCCACAAAGGTCAGATATTTTCCCGAAGCCAGAGAAAGTCCCAGATTTCTGGCAGAGCTGACACCGCCGTTTTCCTTGTAGTGGTACTGAAAAGACGGGTGTTGGCTAACAAATGCTTTGCAGAAATCCCCCACTTGGGCGGCAGAACCGTCATCAATGAGCAGAACCTCGTAGTTTCGCTCCAGAGGAAGAATAGATGCAAAACAGCGGGAAAGATCCTCGATAGGGGTGTTGTAAATGGGAATGATGATGCTTAAATCCAGCATGGGAAAACTCCTCCCGTATTAGTTTCGCTGTTGTTCGGCCGGTGATTTGTTCGGCATGTCCAAATGCTTGATGATCAACAGCAAAATGGGATAGCACAGCATGGCGCAGAAATAGCAATAGAAGAAATTGAAGAATGCGTTGAAGAACCAGATAAAGATACAGACGCACTTGATGAAGAAGTGCCGTCTTCTGGTTTTGGTCAGATTGCGGATGGTATAGATCATCAGCAGGATATAGTTGGCAAGTCCCACATATCCATAGCTGCAAAGAATCTCGATAAAATCGCTGTGTGCCCACAGACCATAGTTGTAGGTGGTAAAATTAATGCCGTTGCCCAACAACTGCTTATACCAGGGTGTGGCAAAGAACATCTTCAGCTGCTCCACCCAGAAGATAGAGCGGGTGTTGGTCAATCTGCGCCAGAATTCCTGTTGGGAAAGACCCTCCTGGAACGTGGCAGCAAACTTGTCCATCATGGAGCTGTTCAGCACCACGATGATGCCTACCAAGCCCAGAGGGATCAGGCTGAAGAAGAACCACTTTTTTTGGGGAACCATCACATAGTAGAGCACCACGGCGGCACAGATACCCACCACAAAATAGGTACGGCTGCCGCCCATGAGGAACACATAAAACTGGGGGATGGTCAGCAATGCAATGGCTTTGTGGGATCCTGTCTGGATCAAAAAAGTGATCAGAACAACAACAAAAACAGAAGCGGGACCCACCCGGTTGGGACTTCCGGAGATGGAGGAAAAATAGGCTTCCTCACCCCATCCGCCCATCTGGGAATAGGAGCTGGGCAGAAAGATGGAAACGGTTACCACAGCGGTGTAGATCAGGATAACATAAAAAATATAGCGTCGGATTTTCTTCAAGAGAGCCCATATCTTCTCCTGGTCTGTCAGAACATATACGAGATAGAGCACAAGGAAGATATAGTAAAAGGTCATATTAAAATTTGCTTGGATGGCTGCCAGAGGCGACACCGCCACAGAAAACAACCAAAGCAAGGTGATACAGGCTGTATAAACGAAGGGCCTGCGCCTTACAACGCTTACCGAAAAAAGTGCGACCAGTACCAGAAAGAAAAGTGCCTTGTTGAGGATCCCGATGTGGTACTGAAACAGTGTGGTGATTGGAAAGAGCAATATTAACTTGATCAGTATCTCTGATCGGGTGAAGGAGAAAAAACCGTCCCCGATCGCAGTGCATCTGTTGCAGTTTTCCATAACATCTCCTTGCGGGGTATGGTTTAGACGGATGTTTGTGATCAGCCCTCAAGCAATACACAGCCGATGATCGGCTTGTTTTGGTCGGCTACGCGTTCCGCAGTCTGCAGGATCTGTGTATACTGGGAGGATCCGCAGCTCTCTACCAGAAGAACGGCATCACAGGAGGGAAGGGCTTCCAGTGCTTGGGTATTGTCCAGCAGATTGCCACAAACACAAGGCTGCAGACCGAGCTTTTGCAGTTCCTGCGAAAGCGCTTCCTGCTGGGTGGCGTCGCCGGTGATCAGCAATTTTTTGCCGGGGCAGCAGTTGCGCACGGCAGCGGCAATCACATCCAACTGAGGTTCCGTGCTGCGACCTTCCAGCTTCCGGAGCCAACGGTCAACGGCATTTTTGCGCTCTTTGACAGGAAGACAGCCAAGAACTCTGATGCCGGTAGCACTGCGCAGCGTCCGGGCAGAATAGACCTTGCCATTGGAGATATAGCCGAGCCATGCGATGCCGGCAATTAGGAAGGAACCCAGAACGGCACCGACCGCGGCAAGGAGTACGACCTTTTTTACGGATACGGAGGATGAGGTGAAGACCGGTTCGGACAAGGCCCCCAGTGCCTCCTGGACTGCGGCCACTTCTGCTTCCAGATTCTCCAAATGAGTCTTGGCGTTGGATTGCGTAGAGGTCAGGCTTTGGTCGATCCGTTCATTAACACTGCTGACGACGATATTGCTGACATGGTCGCCTGCGCTGTCTTTGACCTGCTGCTGTGCCTGCTGGAAATACACCAGAAACAGATCCAAAAGCTTCTGCGCACCCTCCTGTGTGGTGTAGTTGACGGTCATGCTCAGACTTCTGGTAGCTTCGCTGTAGCCAAAATGGATCAGCTCCCAGAGATATTTTGCTTCCAGATCCATTTCCTTTGCCACAGCTGCGATCACCGGGTCGCTGCTCAAATAAGCTTTGTAGGCATACAGGATCGCGCCCACATTGTCCTGGGGTGCAGCATTTATGGCGTAAAGGATCTCGGGATTTACCGGGACGGTCAGTTCGATGGTGGCCTGATACACATGGTAGGGATCCAGCTTTACATAGACGGAGCTTTTATAGTATTCCTTCTGGCTGGCATAAAGCTTTTCTGCCGTTTCCAGCTGCGTAGTCAGAAGCTGCTTCGTCTGCTCATATTGCTCATAAGCAGCTTGCTTTTCCTGCTCGGAAGGCGCAAGGGATGATTTCCGGATCTCGGAGAAGAGGGAGAAAACACCCAGCGCAACAGCGAAAAGCAACGCCGCAGCAACGATGCGTCGCCACTGATACAAGGCTGCAAATAGCAGATCTTTCACAAAAATCACTTGCTCATTATTTTGGTTTTCCATAGAATCCTCCTTATTGCTCCGGTACGATCAGCTTCCGGTAGTAGGTGCCGTCCTTGACGGCATCTTTGGGTGGGAATTTATAGGTAAGTTTGTGGAAGGGGATCATGTTTCGGATCCCATCCCAGATCTGTGGATTGTAGGTTTCAAAAAGCCGCAGCAAAAGAATGTGGGGCGTGGAATTGGAAAAAGGCACCACCTTGCACCATTCCTCCGGAAAGGCTTCCGTGGCAAGCTGGAAAAAGTCGTGGAAAATAAAGTAATCCACCAGACTGTTGTGCCGTCTCCAATATGCGTAAAGCAGATCCCGGGTCAGCTCCAGAATGGGATGGGATGTACAGCTGGTTATGAACCAGTTGGAAACAGCGGTAGGGTGACCGTCCAGTCCCGGCTTCAGGGTCTGGAACATAAACAGATCGGAGTCAAGCATATAGGAAGGGATGTTCCCTCCGGAACAGAAAACGGTAGAATCGATCCAGGTTCCGCCGTGGTGTAACAGAAGCTCCAACCGAAGCAGATCGGAGAATTGCGCTTTGGGAATGATCCCCTTTTGCGCCTTTTCCAGAATGTAGTCCGGAAAGGTGACATATTGGCGGTAGTTTTCTTCGGTGATCAGAATAATCTCCCGGTCAGTCAGATGCTGCTGCAGGGAGGCGTAGCATTTTTGCACCAATATGGGTGCGTTTTCAACACCCTGCAGCCAGCAGACCCAGACTTTGTTGGAGCGTTCCCGGGATCCGCCGGTCCAGGTGGACTTGAATTCTTCGATGAATTTGCGGTATTTTTTGCGAAGTCTGCACAGGATCTTGTTGGCAACAGCCAGTCGGAGGATCTCCAGACCCTTTTTGGAAAAACCGCACATAAGGGTTTGCGCCAGGGCGTACAGCAGCACATGGGCACGGGCATACTGTTTCAGTACTTCCTTGCCGCCGACCTTCTGAAAGAGTTGTATAAATTTTTTCATAGAAGCCTCCGTGTTATTGTCGGTAGAAGGAAATGAATGTTGCTGGGTCATCCAGTCCCCAATCCGCAAAGCGGAACATCCGGGAATCCCCGGAGATGTCCCGGTACCATTGCAGGGTCTCTTCCATGTTAGGACAGGGACTGCCGAACAGCTGCGCCACCTGCACAAGGATGGAAAGACCGTAGGAAAAATCCGCGGTGAAGTAGCGGGACTGCAGATCCGGTATATACCCTCCGTCCACAGCCTTTTGGGGCGAGGGAAGTCCTTGAAATGCGGGAATGTGGGATATTTTTTGGGTCAGTGCCTCTGGAGTTTTGCTTTCGTAGTGCTCCTTGAGGGATCTGACACCGGACAGGTCGAACATGGAAAGCTTTTTGCAAAGCTGCTGCACTTCGTCGTCGCAGACGAACAGAAGCCGGGAGCTTTCATCGCTCCACTGCTGATAGAACAAGGGGATCCTGTCATACACCACGCCAGGAGCAAAGTCACCGAACAGGGTGCGCAGACGGGTGGTGTGCAGGATGGGGTTGGAGGGGGTAAGGGTCAGATTCAGGTAATCGGGCAGAGGCGTGCAGGGCATGTCGAAGATCTCCGAAAGCAGCCTGCAGCAATCCTGGGTGTGCTTTTTGGGCAGTGCAGCGGCAAACAGCTCCGGGCGATAGCCGGTGGAGCAGACGGTTCTGCCGTATTCTGCCAGCCGGGCAACGGCGGGCACCCGCTGCAGTCCGAAGAGGACAGCACCTTTGTCAAGACATTCCCGAAAAGCACATTCACCGCCGCCGGTTCCGGGGATCAGACCGACCATAACGCCGGGGCGCACATACGGGGTGATCAGCCGGGCATACTGGGCCATGCAGTCAGCCGGAACGGTGACGAAGATGACCTGTGCCTGGGAAAAGGCGGTTTCGGGGTCAGAGGTGACACAGGAAAGCTCACCGCAGCAGGTTTCGTTGCCTTGGGCATCCACACAGCGGACCGTTTGGGAAAAACGTTCCGGCTTAGAGGTGAATACCGTTACGGCATGACGCTTATAAGCGCAGTGGACGGCAAACTGGGTGCCGATGTTGCCACCGCCGACAATGGTGATGTTCATGTTATACCAGCTCCTGCTTCAGTGCAGCCAACAGCTTGTCGTTGTCTGCGGTGTTGCGGACGGCAAGGCGCACATACTGACCGCCCTGCAGCTTGGCAGACAGGTCTTTAATGAACAGGTTGTACTTGAGCAGCAGGAGCTTGGTCAGCTCCCGGGCGGTGACGGAGCCGGTAAGCTCTGCCATAATATAGTTTGCCTGGGAGGGGATTATCCGTAATCCCGGCAGCTTTTGCAGTTCTTTTTGGAATCTGGAACGCTCGGCGCGGATCAACTCCAGTGCCTTGACGTAGTCCTTCTGATACTTTTCTGCGATCTGCAGATAGAACTCACCGAAGGAGTTGATGTTCCAAATAGATACATCCTTCTTCATCCATGCGATCATTTCCTCGTCACCGGAGGCGAGGATGCCCAGCCGCAGACCGGGAACACCGTAGGACTTGGAGATGCTCTTCATCACATACAGGTGAGGATTGCTGCTCAGCAGTTCCTGGCAGATCAGTGTGCTGTCAGTTTCCTCCGCAAAGTCCACAAAGGATTCGTCAATGAGCAGACGGATGCCCTTTGCCTTTGCCCAGGCGATCAGTTCCAGCAGGCTGGCCTTGGTGATATAGTTGCCGGAGGGGTTGTCGGGGTTGACCACCACAAGGCTTGTGATGTCCTTTTGGTCAAAGAAGTCCATCAGGTCCTGTGCGGTATAGGAAAAATCGGGATTTTGGGGAACGAAGACCTCTGCCCCATCCTTGCAGTAGCGGTTGGGATATTCTTCAAAGGTGGGGCGTACAAAGCCTACTTTGCCGGACAGCCGGCTCATAAAGGACTTGATCAGCTCCGCGGCGCCGTTGCCCACCACCACGTTGGGCTGGTGGATGCCGAAATTCTTTGCTGCCAGCAAAGAGTTGACCCGCATACCGGAGGGATACTGGGTCAGCAGCTTTTCAAAGCTTGCCTTCAGCTCGTCAATGAGCTTCTGGGGCGGGAAGTAGGGGTTGACAAGATAGCAGAAATCCAGCAGCTGGGGATAGCGCCAGTAGCCGCCGTAGCGACCTGCCATCAGATCCACCTTTTCCTCTTCGTCGGGGGTGAACATGGAGGTGGCAATGTCCAGATCCTGAATGTCGTCGATCTCGTACCAAAGCTGTCCGTTGAGCCGCTTTGCCCGGATCTCCGGATCGTCCAGCATAGTGATGACCCGCAATACCTGTTCGTAGTATTCGTTGACACCCAGTGCTTCCTGGTAAGCTTCCAGGAAGGGAACATAGTAATGCTCACTGAAGTGCTTGCTGAATTTGTAGATGTTGACGGTCTTGTAGTAGTCCTTGATTTCGT
>JAGAMQ010000076.1 GCA_017624645.1 Oscillospiraceae bacterium | reverse complement strand
TTCACCGCCGCATCCGGCTTATTGGACACGATGGCAAGGGCATATTTTTCTTTCAGCTGCTCCATCGCCTCAGAGATCCCGGGATAGGGCCGGGTCTGACCTTGGGCACAGACCCGGCGGTAAAATTCCTGATAAAAGGCAAGGACCTGATCCACAGGGGGGTCATCCTGCCTGCCGGGGAGGGATTTTTCCATTTGCACCCGGGCACCGTTGCCCACAAAGCTGCGGATTTCTTCCATAGATCTCTCCGGACAGCCGAAATGGCGTAGGGTATGGTTGGTGGCACTGTGCAGATCCCCAAGGGTATCCAGCAGGGTGCCGTCCAGATCAAACAAAACCGCTTCCTTCATTTACAGTCCCCGATTCTTCACCACGCGGATATCCTCGCCCAGGAAAGTCAATCCCCGGTAGCAGCCCCGAAGCCGGGACGCGATCTGGGGAGAATACCGCTGGGCGATCTCATCCACATTGAGATTGGTGGAAATGACGGTGCTTTTTCCCGAAAGCAGCCGGTCATTCACAAGGCTGTACAATGCCGCAACGGTAAACTGGTTGGTCATTTCCGTACCCAGATCGTCCAATATCAGCAGGTCACAGTCTTTGTACTGCGCCGTTTCCGCGTGGGTCTGCTCGTCCCCTGCAAACTGATCCTTGCCCAGCCGCTCAAAAAGCCGGGGTGCGGATTCATAGGCAACGGAGAAGCCTTTTTCCGCCACCTCCGCCGCAATACAGGCAGACAGGAACGTCTTTCCCAGACCGGTATTGCCCACAAACAGCAGATTTCCGCTCTTTTCGCCGAAGGTATCTGCATACTCTTTGCAGATCTGGAAATTCCGCTCCATAAGCCGCCGGGGGCTGACCCCATAGCGGGGGTCTGTTTCTTCGGGATAGTAGTCCAGCCGGAAGGCAGAAAACCGCTCATTTCCGGCAGTGAGCCGGTCAATAAGCTTCTGCTGCTCCTGCCGGCACCGCTCCTGCAGGCACTGGCACATGGTGCTGCCCACATAACCGCTGCCGCTGCATCGGCTGCACACCGGATCCTCGTCCAAAAAGCCCGGGGCAAAATGCCGCTTTATCAGAGTCTGCCGCTCCTGCTGAAGTTGCAAATTGGCCTTCATCACCTGCTCCATGGCGGTCTGTGCGTCCTCTCCCTTGAGAAAGGCCGCCTGTGCCGCCACGGTCATGGTCTTTCGAAGCTGCAGGTCGATCTCCCGAATCCGGGGCACCTGATTGTAAGCCTCCTGCAGTCGCTGCCGGTACTGGGATTCCCGGTCCGCCTTTTCACTTTCCAAGCGCTGCCGTGCCAGACGGATCACCTCTGCGCTGTATGCCATATCAGTTCCCCTCCTTTAACGCCTGTTGGATGGCTTCCAGCTCCGCTGCCCCCAGATTTCCGGAGGCCCCCTTGGGCTGGGACGGTTTTTTTCCACCGGAGGGTTTTTTATCTCCCTGCCGGATCTGCTGTGCCGTATGCCAGCCGGCTTCATGCCAGCTGGTAAGGATTCGGTTCATGTACGCCCAGCTGAGGCCGCCGGTATTCAGGCAGGTCTTTTCGTAGGCAAGGGAAATGGCATCCTCATGGAACCCCATCTCCAGCCACTGACGGGCATATTTCTCCTCACCGGGGGTCAGATTCCTGCCCCGGATCTGCAAAAGCTGCATCAGTCTGCCCAGCTGGGAATTGCGCTGGTTCTGCCGCTGGATAAAGGCAGCCGCCTCTTCCATAGTATCGATCCCCTGCTCTGCCCAGGCGTAGGCTTCCTTTTCAATGGTACGTAAGGAGGGGTTGCGCAGGCTTCCCCGCTGCCGTGCCCGATCCTTACAGTAGCACACCAGCACGGATACCACATCCGGGGAAAGTCCCAAATACCGCACAAAGCCCAAAAGGATCTTCAGCTCCTCGGTGTTCAGCTGCTTGCCCAAAAGCCGCTGGACCTCTCCGTACAGACTGCGGAAATCCCGGTCCGTATCCATGGCACGGATCACATCCCGCTCCGTATAGTCCGGGCGCTCACCGGGAACAAAATGCCGCTCCCGGTCCTGCCACAGTCCCAGCTGCCGCAACGTGGCGGCAGCGCAGCTTAACCGGCTTTCGTTCATATGCAGCTCCTGCTCTGCACGGCTCAGTTCGTTGCCGCTTTGCAGGTACAGATACAAAAGCGCCGCATCCGGACTGGCGGCACTGAGTAGCTTTGTCACGTCCGACTGCCCGATATGCAATATTGTGGTCATCATAAGCAGTTCCTCACAGAATTTTCGTCATACTCCGTCATTATAGCACAACGCCCTCCCCCCACGCAACCGGGGGAAGGGCAAGTTTTTGGAGAAAAACAAGGGCGTTTTTTGGCAGGACACAGGATATTGTGGTTTTTTTTCGAAGAAAACACAAGTCCCGCAAGACAAGCAGAAAAAGCGGAGTGATGGTTCACTCCGCTTTCAAATACTCCATCCTGAGATGGGACAAATTATTTCTTCATCTTGTAGCCAATGTTCTTTTCGCCATCGGTGAAGGAAATGTTGCAAATGCTGGCAACTGTCGGATAGATGCCAAACGTTAACAGAGCAAGCCAGAAGTAAGCACCTGTGCGGCATTTGTATCCCTCAGGGCGAAGATTTGAATGATTGATGATCACACTTCCAAGCCATCCAAACATAAATGTAAGTAAGAAGCGAACAATGTTTTTGCTCATAAAAACAACCCCCTTAAAATTTGATAACAATACTTTTGCATATCATTATCTAACAGAATTTTACAAGAAAAAGCAAAAGATGTCAAGTTTTGTAGTATAAAGGCAGCCTAAAACAAGGAAACACTTTTTGCCGTATCACAATAAACTAAAAAGTCAATTCGCACAGCATAATCCTGCCTTGTTTACAGATGCTAACAGCGTAATTTGTAAAATTATTGTAGGCGCGGGGGCGTGGCACGGCGTAAGCCGTGACGGAGGGAGGGAACGACTACCCCTCAGTCACCTGCGGTGACAGCTCCCCTGACAAGGGGAGCCTTCCAAGTGCGCTGCAGAAAAGGAGAAAGATATACTATGAAGGCTACAGGAATTGTTCGTCGGGTGGAGGTTCGTGTTATAACAACACAAAAGTGCGATAAACCCTTATAAACACTGGGCATGCGGGCCATTTTAAAGAAAAACTGACCTATAAACAGACAACCGCGGAGCGATCACACTCCGCGGTGTTGTGTATTTACACAAGAACATTTCCTGCCCTTGTGCCGTTGTACACGGCATTTTCCACCACGACTTTGCCGTCTATCAGAACATAATTCAGCCCTTCCGCTCTTTCGTGACAGGAGGTAAAATCCGCTCTGTCAATGATTTTATCGGCATCAAAAATACAGATATCCGCATCAAAGCCTTCTTTGAGAATACCTTTACTGCACAGTCCGTAAACCTCCGCAGGCAGGGATGTCATCTTTCGGATCATTTCGGGTAACGCAACAACACCGCGTTCCCTCACATATCTTCCTAAGACCCGTGGAAAGGAAGCTCTCAACCGGGGATGATAGACCTCACAGCTGCCTCTTATGGAAGAGTCGGTGCATATCATGCATCTGGGGTGAGCCAAAACAGTTTCCAAATCCTCTTCGGCCATTAGGAAAAAGCAGGCTTCACAATTCTGCTTGTTTGCTATCAGCATATCAAAGAT
>JAGAMQ010000075.1 GCA_017624645.1 Oscillospiraceae bacterium | reverse complement strand
GCTATTACTACAATGGCGATCGGGTGGAAATTCTGGAACAAAAGCTG
Organism: Oscillospiraceae bacterium; assembly: GCA_017624645.1. Lineage (GTDB taxonomy): Bacteria > Bacillota > Clostridia > Oscillospirales > Oscillospiraceae > Faecousia. The sequence continues at coordinate 3,367 of JAGAMQ010000075.1, read as the reverse complement.
GCAGGTTCCATGCTTTGGGGCAAGACCTCCAAGGGCTGGATCAGCATGGAGTATGTGACGCTGGACAAAACAGAGGAAGAAAAGCCCCAGAAGCCGGAGCAAACACCTCAGCAGCCTGCATCCACCACCCGCACCGGTACGGTGAATGTATCCAGCATGCTGCGTATCCGCAGCGGTCCCAGCACGTCTTCTTCTGTGGTTGGATATCTGTCTGCCAAGCAGAAGGTGACCATCACAGAGCAGAAGACCTCCGGCAGCATGACCTGGGGCAAGGTCTCCAAGGGTTGGGTCAGCATGGATTACATTGACCTGGATCCTGTAGGCGGCAATTCCGGAACGGCCTCTTCCGGCGGTACCTCCACCGGAAACAAGACGGTTACCGGTACGGTGAGTGTGTCCACCCAGCTCCGTATCCGTGCAGGGGCAGGTACCTCCTATGCTGTGACCGGTTATCTGTACAACAAGGACAAGGTGACGGTGACCGAGCAGAAAACCGTGGGTGGTACCACCTGGGGCAAAGTGTCCAAGGGCTGGATCAGCATGGATTATGTGACCTTGGACGGCAGCACTGCTCCCGGCCAAAGCCAGACCCAGGCACCGGTAAATACCGGAAACACCCGTACCGTTACGGCGGACTGCCTGAAGGTCCGTGCCTCTGCGAGCACTGGGGCGAAAGTGGTGGCGTATTTGAAAAAGGGCGTAAAGGTCCAGGTTTTGGAGACCAAGACCGTGGGCAGCATCACTTGGGGGCGCACCTCCAAGGGTTGGATCAGCCTGAAATATACCAAGTAATACAAAGGGCGCATTGCAGAATCCTGCAATGCGCCCTAAAATTGTTTTGTGAGCCAGGCACGATCAGGGGAAACTCGTACTGACGAAAACGGGAGGAGACATCCTCCCGTTTATTATGTTACTCCAAAAAGTATCCCATGGTCAGCATTAGGCAGAAGCCTGCAAGCAGGGCATAGGTCACGCCCCGGGCATCGTCGTGGTGGGTCTCCGGGATCATCTCATCGCTGATCACATACAGCATGGTGCCTCCGGCAAAGGCAAGGGCGAAGGGGAGTATGGCAGAGGAAAGGGAAACCGCAAAATAGCCAAGAAGCGTGCCCACCACCTCAATAACACCGGTGGCAAAGGCGCAGGCAAAGGTCCTGCCGGGACTCATGCCGGCGGCCAGCATGGGCCCGATGATGACCATGCCCTCGGGGATGTTCTGCAATGCAATGCCTGCGGCAATGGTAAAGGCGTGAGCATTGTTGCCGCTGCCGAAGCCGACGCCTGCGGCGATGCCCTCAGGCAGGTTGTGGATGGCAATGGCCATGACAAACAGTAAAACCTTGTTGAGCTTTTGGGTGTTGCCCGGGTGGGCCTCTGTGTCTACCCCCGCAAGGCGGTGCAGATGGGGGACCAGTCTGTCCAGAATGTTCAGAAACACTGCACCGCAGAGAATACCTGCTACAGTAATCAGCAAGGGAGCGGCACTTTCATATTCCAAAGAGGGCAGGATCAGTCCGGTGACTGCCGCACACAGCATCACGCCGGCGGCAAAGGACAGAACAATATCACTGAAACGGTGAGAGATTTTCTTAAAAATAAAGCCCAGCAATGAACCGATGACGGTGGCACCGCCTACGCCCAGTGCAGTGAGCAAAACGATCTTCATACCATCAACTCCTTTTTGGTATTATAGGACGGGACGACTCTTTTGTCAATTTGCAAAATCCGGCAGGGAATTACTGTGACAGTACTTGCTTTTTTTCGGTTTTACAGGTATAATAAACTGATTAAATTTACAATCTTGCAGAATGAGGTTTTGCTTGTGTATTTAAAAAGCTTGGAAGTTCAGGGCTTCAAGTCCTTCCCGGATAAGACCGTGATCCGTTTTGGGGGAGATATCACCGCCATTGTGGGTCCCAACGGTTCCGGTAAATCCAATATCTCCGATGCCATTGTTTGGGTCATGGGCGAGCAAAGCACCAAGACCCTCCGGGGCGCCAAAATGGAGGATGTGATCTTCGGCGGCACTCAGAAGCGTTCCGCTGTGGGTTTTGCCGAAGCTACATTGACCTTGGACAATACCGACCGGGCACTGCCCTACGATGCGGACGAGGTCATGGTCACCCGACGGTATTACCGCTCCGGTGACAGTGAATACTATATCAACCGTCAGTCTGCCCGTTTGCGGGATATCCATGAGATGTTCATGGACACCGGTCTGGGCAAGGAAGGCTATTCCAATATCGGACAGGGCAGGATCGATGAGATCCTTTCTTTGAAAAGCGCCGACCGCCGGGAGATCTTTGAAGAGGCGGCAGGTATCTCCAAGTACCGCCACCGCAAGGAGGAGACTGAGCGGAAGCTGGGACATACTGAGGATAATCTTCTGCGCATCGGAGATCTTGTTTCTGAGCTGGAAACACAGTTGGAGCCTTTGAAGCAGCAGTCTGAGAAAGCCGCCAAGTACCTGGAGCTGAAAGAGGAACTCCAGGGCGTTGAGGTGGCTGTGTGGCTGGACACTTTGGAAAAACTGTCTGCCGCGGCGAAAAAGGCAGAGGAGGACCATGCTTCCGCTGCCTTCGTGTTGCAGCAGGCCCACGATGATCTGAATAAGCTTTATGCCCAGTCCGAACAGCTGAGTGCGGAGCTGCGCCATCGGGACGAGGAGCTGGAGAGTACCCGTGCCCAGGTGAGCATGCTGGAGGCAAACCACCAGCAGCTTGAGGGACAAATGGCAGTTCTCCGGGGCAATGTGCAGAACAATGAGGCCAACATTGCCCGCATTGAGGAGGAACTGCAGGGGCAGGAGGACCGCAGCGGCGGTATCTCCTCCCAGATGGAGCAGACCCAGCAGCGAATTGCCCAGATCGACGAAGCATTGGCTGGGAAGCGTGCCCAACTGGAAAAGCTGGGGCAGGAGCTTTCTGCCATGACAGCCAATGCCCAGGGCATTACCCGGCAGTTTTTGGAGCTTCGTACCGCACAAAGTGACCTGACTGCGGATATTGCCGGACGCAAGGCGGATATTCAGGGCCTGGAAACCGCTCTGGAACAGACCGATTCCCGTATGGAAGAGCTGAAATCCGATCTGGATGCCGGCAAGACCCGCCGTGAGGAGGCGGAGGCTGCGCTTGAAGACTGCAGCAGGCAGCTGCGCCAGGCGCAGGATGCGGTCACTGCTGCCAACAATACCATCTCCGGCTATACCCTGCGCCATAAGACCCGTGCCGAACGGGCAGAAAAGCTGGAGGAGGAGCTGCGTCAGCTTACCTCGGAGTTGGAAGGCGTGGAAGCAAAGCTTCGGGTGTTCCGGGCTATGGAGCGGGACTATGAAAGCTATCAGAAATCTGTGCGCAATGTGATGCAG
>JAGAMQ010000074.1 GCA_017624645.1 Oscillospiraceae bacterium | reverse complement strand
GGATATTCTGCCTTATCTGGATGTGCAGCGGACACAGGATCCCCAGGATCCTGCATCCCAGCTCGCGGTAATGGAGGAGCTGACGGGTATGACCCTCCCTGAGGCAGAAAAGCTTTTGAAAGAGCAGGGACTGACAGCTGTTCCAAAGGGGGAGGGGGAAACCGTTTCGGCGCAGATCCCGGCAGCAGGGACCAGTGTGCCCGGGGGAAGTGAGGTGCTGCTGTATATGGGGCAGACACCTCAGGAGCAGCCGGTAACAGTCCCGGACTTTGTAGGGATGCAGCGTCAGCAGGCCAGCGATGCCGCCGGCAGCGCGGGACTGTACATTCATGTTTCGGGAAATACTGACATATCCCCCACGGTGAAAGTAACCGCCCAGTCAGTACCGGCAGGGACCCGGGTAGAGCCGGGAACCACCATTCAATTGGAATTTGCGGATCTGCAGTATGCAGACTAACAGATATGAATCAGTAAGGAGATACATATGAAACTGAAGGAATTGCTTAGTGGCTTGGAGATATTAAAGGCTTCTGCCGATTTGGAGATGGATATCGATTCTGTGACCTACGATTCCCGGAAGGCAACCCCCGGCTGCCTGTTTGTGGCAATTACGGGTTTTGTCACCGACGGTAATCTTTACATTCCCATGGCATTGGAGAAAGGCGCTGTGGCGGTGGTTACCGCCGTCCCACCCAAGGAGGATATTCCTTATGTGTTGGTGAGCAATGACCGGCTGGCACTGGCGCTGATCGGAGCCAACTACTACGGACATCCCGCCGATGCCATGACAGTCATCGGTGTCACCGGCACCAACGGAAAGACGACTTCCACATTGCTTCTGAAGCATGTGCTGGAGCAGGTCAAGGGTGCTAAGGTGGGCCTTATGGGCACCATGGACAATATGATTGGCAGCGAGGCCGTTCCTGCCCAGCGGACGACTCCGGAAAGCCTTGACCTGCAGGCGTTGATGGCGCAGATGCGCTCTGCCGGCTGTACCCATGTGATCATGGAGGTGTCCTCCCATGCCATTGCTTTGGAGCGGGTTGGGGGCTTCCGGTTTGATCTGGCTGCCTTTACAAACCTCACGGAAGACCATCTTGACTTCCATGAAACCATGGAAAACTACTGTGATACCAAAGCCCTCCTCTTTGCCCGAAGCGAAAAGCAGGTGGCAAACCGGGATGATGAATGGTTTGAAAGAATGTGCAGCAAGGCAGCAGGACCGGTGCTGGCGACCTCTGTGAAAGCCCGGGAAGGTCTGCATGCACAGAACCTGAGTCTTTTGTCCGACGGGATCTGCTTTACGGCGGTGTATGGGGATTCCCGGGTGGAGGTAAAGCTGCCCATCCCCGGAAAGTTTACCGTCTACAACGCATTGACTGTTCTGGGCTGCAGCCTGCAGCTGGGTATTTCTCTGGAGGATGCCGCGGCTGCTCTGGGCAATGCCGCAGGCGTCAAGGGCAGAGTGGAGGTAGTCCCCACCCCCGGTAAGCCGTACACCGTTCTCATCGACTATGCCCATACCCCCGACGGACTGGAAAATGTTTTGTCCTCGGTGCGTGGCTTCTGCAAAGGACGACTCATCAGTGTCTTTGGCTGCGGCGGCGACCGGGATCCTATCAAGCGCCCCATCATGGGCAGGATCGGCGTAGAACTGTCGGATATTGCGGTGATCACCTCCGATAATCCCCGTTCGGAGGATCCCATGAAGATCATTGCAGATATCGTTGTGGGTGCCGATGCTGTTGGCAAACCTTATGTGAAGATGGAAAACCGTGTAGAAGCGATCCACTATGCTATGGACATCGGGGAAAAAGATGATATAATCGTATTGGCAGGAAAGGGTCACGAAACCTATCAGGAGATCTGTGGTGTCAAGCACCATTTGGACGAACGGGAGGTCGTGGCTGACTACCTGAACGAGGAAAAAAAGACGGAGGCGTAACATGAGCAGGATCACTCTGGCACAGGCGGCTAAATGGTGCGGTGGCAGCGTCCCGGAAAAATACGCCCGGCAGAGCTTCTTTGGCGCGGAAAACGCATTGTCCCGACTGAAGCCGGGGATGCTGTATGTAGCCGGGGAGAATGGGTCGGAGGAAGAGCTTGCTTCTGCCATCCAAAAGGGTGCAGCGGCAGTTCTGTGCCGCAGCTGCAAGGCGGAGCTGCCTGCCATTGTTGTGGAAAATGTTGCACAGGCGCTGGCGGAGATTGCCCGGGAGCAACGGCGGCGCATGGGCATGAAAATCGTGTGGATCACCGGCTCTTTGGGGAAAAGTACTACCAAGGAAATGGCAGATGCCATTTTGCATACTACATACCGGGTAGGCAGTACCCCGGTGAATGTGAAGGACCCTTTGGCAATGCCCATGGCGATCCTTTGTATGGAAGAGGATACACAGGTGGCGGTCTTTGAGCTGGGGGTATCGGATTTTCAGGATATTGCCTATTTGGGCCATGTGGGCCGTCCGGATGTGGGCGTGATCCTCAATATCAGCATGGAACAGGTGGCCCATATCGATTCCATTGAAGGTGTCCTGCTGGCAAAGCTGGAAATCCTCGAGGAGATGGGTAAGG
>JAGAMQ010000073.1 GCA_017624645.1 Oscillospiraceae bacterium | reverse complement strand
CTGCGCAAGGCTTTTTGACTTACTGCACAACTCGCACCCTGGAGTACCTTTGTACACCGACGGGTGCGAGTTGCTTGTCTTGACGGCTTTATTGACCTCTGTCAGCCTGCCGAAAAACAAGTTTTTCGACAGGCTGAGACCGGATCCAGTTGGATCCGGTCTTATCTTATTTCCTATCTTTCATATTTGCCTGCAGGTGCATGGACAGAACCGCCAACGACGTGGCCATATTCTCGTTCTGCACCAAAATATTGTCAGGCACGTCCAAATGCACAGCGGCAAAATTCCACACCGCCTTGATACCGCAGGCAATCAGCTGATCGCACACCGTTTGGGCATGCTTTGCGGGAACTGTGATAATACCCATCAAAACCTTGTTTGCCCGGCAGAAACTGTGCAGCTGGCTCATGGGGTAAATGGGTTTGCCGTCCTCTGTATGATCCGCGACAGGTTCTGCATCAAAGGCTGCCAGGATGTTCAATCCATAAGCATCAAAGCCCTGATACCCCAACAGCGCCTGACCAAGCTTGCCGGCACCCACAAGGATCGCGTCGGTGGTATTGTCATAGCCCAAAAACTGACTGATATCCTCCATTAGGCTTTCCCGAAGATAACCGATCTTGGGGCGACCGCCATCAGACACCATTGCCAGATCCTTACGGACCTGCACCTCTCCCATGCCCAATGCCCCGGCCAGGGCGGTAGCTGAGATATAAGGACTGCTGCCATCGGGAATACTGCGCAGGTATGCCAGATATCCGGGTAGCCGCTTCAGCACAGCCTTGGAGATCTCCTTCTTCTGCATCTTTGTTCCTCCCAATCGATAAATTTTATATCGATATGATTTTTTATCGATTATACCAAATTCTTTTGGAAAAAGCAAGCCTTTTATACGCAGCTTGTTTGCCGCAAGATCTCACCCCGAAGACGCTGCATAATTCGCTTTTCCAGCCGGGAGATATAGGACTGGGAGATTCCCAGCTTTTGTGCCACCTCTTTTTGTGTCAGCTCCTGATGGCCTTCCAAACCAAAACGCAGTGTAACAATTTCCCGTTCCCTGTCCGGCAATTCCCTCACTGCCTGCCGCAGCAGGCACAAGTCCACATCATCCTCCAACGGACGCAGGATCATATCCTCATCGGTCCCAAGGATATCTGACAGCAGCAATTCGTTGCCGTCGTAATCCATATTGATGGGTTCATCCAATGACACCTCCGTCTTCTGATTGGAAATCTTGCGAATATACATCAATATCTCATTTTCCACACAACGGGAGGCATAAGTCGCCAGCTTTATATTCCTGTCCATCCGGAAGGTATTGATTGCCTTGATCAGCCCTATGGTCCCAAGGGATATCAGGTCCTCAAGATTGATCCCGGTATTTTCAAATCTTCTGGCAATAAACACAACCAACCGCAAATTGTGTTCAATAAGCAGCTGTTTCGCCTGCTCATCCCCCTGCATCAACGCCTCCAGTGCCGACTGTTCCTCTTTTCCTTTCAGTGGTGGCGGCAAAACATCGGTACCGCCAATGTAAAAGACACCGCTTTTTCTGAAAAAGCCTAACCGTTTCAACCATGATATCACCCATTTTTTCATGCAACCCCTCCTGTCAGTGCCTGATATTCCTCTTCCTCCAACCCATCCGGTGAAAATGCCACAAGGGAGCTTCCCTTCCATTTTCCGATCCTCACCTCCTGTATCCGCAAAGCCAGCAGCACTCCGGAGGACCGCCCCACTGTCCTGTAAGGGATCAGCCGCAGTCCCGGTACGCTCTCAATAGAATCCGCCGGGTCACGGAGCTGTTCCCTTGTAAGACCGGTTAATGCCTGTGCCGTTTGCGCACCCACCACCAAAACCGACTGTCCGGTAAGAGGATCCCGGAGTCCGTTTCCGGTATCCCGCAGGGCAACGATCCTGACACATTTTCCATCGTGGCGCAGCTGCACCGGAACAAACTTCTGCCCCCGTCCACCGGAGGAAAAGCTCAAAAAAGCAAGAAGTCCCACAAACACCGCAGAGGCAATCACCGCCAGGGTCCCTCCTCTTTCCAGACCCATGACCACACCGCACAGTGCCATAGAAAGAAGAACAAACAGTACCCCTCTATGAAAAGCACTGCGCTGCCAACCGAAGGCCAGCCAGACCATCAACACCAAAAATACAAGTCTCCACAAAAAGCCGGAAAGAAATCCCATTCCCGGCAGCAGTGCGATCCCACCGTAGATTCCCCCAAGGGCAGCAGAAACCGCAGCTCTGCCGTATCCCGGCGGATACCCAGACAAACGGTTCACCGCAACCAAAAGGAAGAAATCTACTAAAAAATTCAAGAGCATCACAAGGTCTATGTACATCTGCCAGCCCCCCCTTCGGACAACCCGATTATACCTCCCGCCGTAACAGAAAGGCGTCAGTTTCCGTGCCGGATTTCCCTACACAAATCTGCAGCCTGTACACGACCTTCCCCATCCTTTCCAAAACTAACAAAGAAAGCGGCAGCTGATTTCATCAGCTGCCGCTTGTTTCTGTCGAGGAATTTTCCTGCCGCTGCACGGCACGGATGTTCTTCTCCGCTTTGAACCGGGGTGTCATCACCTCGTGTCCGCATCCCAGACACTTCAGGCGAAAATCTGCTCCGGTTCGCAGTACCTTCCATCTTTTCTCACCGCAAGGGTGCGGTTTCTTCATTACAAGGATATCTCCCAACCGAATATCCATACTCATTTCCCCTTAATGGCATCCCAATACTGTTTGGCTGACTGTTCCATTTTATTGGATGCATACTGATAGTAAGTTGTTCCTGCCAACTCATTCGGCAGATACTGCTGCTGTACCCAATGGTTCGGGTAATCATGGGGATACTGGTATCCCTGCTCCCGTTCCATGGTGTAGGTATCGGCATGCATATTCTGCAGATGCCGGGGGAAGTCTCCCCCTTTCCCTTTTCGCACATCTGTTAGCGCCGCATCCAATGCCACATGACCGGAATTGGACTTGGGTGATGTGGCCATCAGCACCGCAGCATCCCCTAAGGGAATCCGTGCCTCGGGCATCCCCAGCTTCAATGCCATATCCACACTGGCATTAACGATGGGTATGATCATAGGAAACGCAAGACCCACATCCTCTGCTGCAATAACCATCAAACGACGGCATGCCGCCTGCATCTGTCCCGCCTCCAAAAGTCGTGCCAGATAATGCACCGCCGCATCCGGGTCAGAACCCCGGATGGATTTTTGCAAAGCGGAAAGAAGATCGTAGAAATTATCCCCGTCCCGGTCTGCCCGCAGGGCACTTTTCTGTGTAACTGCACGGGCATCCTCCAGAGTAAGCGCAATGATATCCCCCTGGGGCACGCCGGCGCTGAACAACACCTCCACTGCGTTCATAGCCTTTCGCAGATCACCGCCGCAAGCACCGGCGATATACTCCAGTGCCCCCTCCTCCGGCTGCGCACGCAAAGCTGTCCGCTTCTCAAGATAGGACACTGCCCGCTTAACTGCCTTCAGCGCCGCCTCCGCGGAAATCTGCTTGAACTCAAACACGGTAGAGCGGCTTAAGATGGCGTTGAACACATAAAAGTACGGATTCTCCGTCGTGGAAGCAATCAGAGTGATCTTTCCGTTTTCAATGTATTCCAGCAAGGATTGCTGCTGTTTTTTATTGAAGGACTGGATCTCATCCAGATACAGCAGCACCCCCTCCGGTGCCATAAAGGTATCCAATTGGGAAACAATGTTCTTAATATCCGCTGTGGATGCCGTGGTGGCATTGAGCTGATAAAGGGTGCGGTTGGTTTGTTTTGCTATGATTTGGGCTACGGTGGTCTTTCCGGTACCGCTGGGTCCGTAAAAGATCATGTTGGGGATATTTCCGGAAGCGATAAGCCGGCGCAGCACCGCGCCTTCGCCCAAAATATGCTCCTGACCGAAAACCTCATCCAGGGACTGAGGTCGCAGAAGGTCCGCTAACGGCTGATACATCTGCCGCACTTCCTTTCTTTCAGAATGTAGCTACATCCGGGTCTGCCGGCTCCACGCCGCTGTGGACGCTGACAGCAGTCAGCACCGGTCCCAGATCGCCCTTATAAAGCGGATGCTTCTCTGCCTGAATCGTGGCTTCCACCATGACCCAATCCCGGGAAATCAGCTGCTTGGCCCCTGCATAGCGGCAAGGGACCCCGCAAAACTGGATATCGTCCACGCAGCAGGTCATCACAAATCTGCCGGGGGCAAACATATCTTCCCGATTCCGGCGGAGCATAGCCACCTGTCCCTTAAAGCAGACAGTCTTTCCGTTGTATTTTTCCGGTTCCTCGGTCACATCCCGATACCACAGGGCATAATCCTCGTCCCGAATCATGATCTTAAGGGCGTTGATGTCAAAGGGCAGTGGATCCTCCACATCGTCAAAGGCGGTAGTACCGTCGGTATAATCGTAGAGAATATCCATTCGACGGTTGGCTGCCCGGACCAGCTTATGCAGTTCGGTGGTATCCGCACCGGGAGCAAGGCGATTGAAAACCACCATCTGTCCGCCTACCAGCTTGTCCATCACAAGATTACGCATATTGGCATTGTATGCCATGATGGTGGTACTGTCTGCAAACATAACTTCCTGTGCAACTGCCCAGTTTTCCGGGAACCGGCTGTACAGGTCTCCCACCAGCTGCATACCGTTCAGTTCCGCTACCACACGCTGTGCCTTGTACTTCTTTCCAAGGGCCTGCAGCTGCTTGGTGGTAACGGTCTGCTGGTCCAGCACCTCCATGTAGACGTTCTGGTGGGGATAGGTGGAGAAGTCATATTCTTCCTCACCCTCTTCAAACACCAGCAAAAGCGTCCGCTCACCGGCATTAAAACGGGTATCCTCCAAGGTCTCCTGGATAAATTTGGTTTTACCGGAATCCAAAAAACCCGTAAACACATAAACAGGGATCTGAACCATCAGTTACACCTCAAACAAGACTGCCAGGTCTGCTTCATCCAAGCCCGAGCCGATTACACAAAGCTTACCGGTAATGGCTGCCGCGCCGCTGCGGACATTGGCTTCCCCGGGAACATAATCAAAGTGGATCCAGCTGCCGTCGCTGCCTGCTACGATACCCTTGGCACGCAGAACAAAGCCATACTCCCGGGAATCCAGCTTCCGCAGGGCATCTTCAATGAATTCCTGGGTGAATTTCTTATGGGTCTCCACGCCCCAGGAGGTAAAGACCTCGTCGGCATGGTGGTGTCCGTGGTCGTGTCCACAGGAACATTCACCCTCGACCTGGTGGTGATGGTGGTGCTCATAGTCGTGACCGCAGCAGCACTCGCCCTCCTCATGGTGATGATGGTGGTGCTCATGGTCGTGACCGCAGCAGCACTCGCCCTCCTCATGGTGATGATGGTGGTGCTCATGGTCGTGACCGCAGCAACACTCACCCTCGACCTGGTGGTGATGATGGTGGTGTTCCTTCAGGAGCTGCGCCATCTCAGTTGCCAGAGTGGCCTGTCCCTCCATCGCCTCCAGCAGCTGCTCGCCGGTAAGCTGCTCCCAGGGGGTCGTCACAATAGTCGCTTCAGGGTTATGTTCCCTAAGCATAGCAACGGCGTTATCCAGTTTTTGCTGGGGGATCACATCCGTACGGGACAGGATAATGGTAGATGCAGTTTCCACCTGATTATTATAGAACTCACCAAAGTTCTTCATATACACCTTGACCTTGCCTGCATCCACAACAGCAACGGTATAACCAAGTGTTACATCATCATTGGTGACTTTGTTCACCGCACCGATCACATCAGACAGCTTACCCACACCGGAGGGCTCGATCAAAATACGATCCGGAGCATATTCTTCGATTACCTGAGTCAAAGCTTTGCCGAAATCGCCAACCAGACTACAACAGATACAGCCGGAGTTCATCTCCGTAATGTTGATGCCCGCATCTTTAAGGAAGCCACCGTCAATACCGATCTCGCCAAATTCATTCTCAATGAGGACCAATTTTTGTCCCCGGTAGCTTTCAGCGATCATTTTTTTGATCAGGGTCGTTTTGCCTGCACCGAGAAAGCCAGAATAAATATCAATGTTAGTCATATTAACACACCTTCTGTACAAATTATATCTAGTTTATTATAGCAAAGAAATCACCCGATGACAAGCATAATAATCACTCCTCGACAGCATCCGATGGAATCCGAAGCCCGGATGGGATATCCTAGACCCGGCGGTACCCCTATGCGACAACCGCCAAACCGCCGCTGCGCAGATCTGCGCAGCGGCGGTTGTCATTATTGTACCGGAATCAGCAGCATTTGCTCACTTTGGGGCGGCTGCTGCAGACCGTTGGCCTGCTGTATGGCCGCAACGGTAGAGCCGGATGCCTTGGCAATCTCCCACAAGCTGTCATCCCCGGCCTTTCGCAAGATCAGTGTAGGCCGGTTGGGATCCAGCGGTTGCAGTTCCCCCAGTTCAAGACCGGTAACCATAGGGATACCCTCCTGCGCTACACTTTGGCTTTCCAGCAACAGGTCCCCCCGAAGACGAACCCCGGCACCATCCTGCCCTGCCTGGGGTCTGCCACTGCACTGAACCACGGCGCTGACGGCACTGTTTTGGTCAGCAGGCAGATTCCATGTATCCTCCCACCGGGTCTGGGCACTTTGCAGCTGCCCCTCCGGATCGTAATAGAGCATTTGGAATATGCCGGAGAGTTCTGCCTCTGCTCCCCCATCTTCCATCATCATATAGGGATGCTCCGGCCAAAAAGCCAGATCCACAATTTTTTGGGCATCTATCTCTGCCTCGGCTTCTCCCCGGACCGTTTCTGCAGTGCTATCCAGCACGACTGGCAATGCAAGGCGGTCTGTTTGTGTCTGCACCGACCGAGCAGGACTGTAGGCATCCTCAACGGTTTCAAGGACGGGCCGGTCATAAATCACGTACTGACCGGAAATACCGGCCTTTAACTGTAGATTCCCTTCCTCACCAGATTCCAGTTCGAGATTTGTTACCAATGGCAACAGGTCTACTGTTGCCCCCTCTTCATACACCCTGTCCAGCTCTGCGTACTGGGAAAATGGCACGTCTACATCTTTGCTCCACAGTTCGCCGTTTTCCCCTCGGCACAGAAGGTGCAGGATGCCCATACCCCGGAAGATCACCTTGTCCGACATAAGCTTCTTCTCTGTAACCTCAGGCTTAAAGGAGCAAAAGAGCACCTTATCACCTGTGGGAAACGGAATGTTTTCTTCCAACACAAAGGCTTTCTCCCCTGCTTCTGTGGGAACGCAGACAGGATAGGACCTTTTCAGAAGCTGGACGTCTTCCGGCACCTCGCCGGGACGGTACAACTCCACCTCCGATGGCTGCAGGATCTTAGCCATAACGCTGACATTTGTGCGCACCATAAGTTTTCTGGCAGAAAGGCACCGGGCATCTGCACTGCGCAGCAGCGGCACCGCCAACAAAGTCCCGTCATACTGCCCCGGCTCCACATTCCATTTCATCTGAAACGGCAGCCAAGCCTCCACACTTTGCGGTGCACCACCCTCTTCAGGAAGGTACAGCACCCATGCCATGACGCCGCCGGAGATTCCTGCAGCATCTGATCGCCACTCTTTACCACGCAGCAGGATCTGTCCCCAGCATGCCAAAACCGTTCCTATATCCGGCATCCCTTCCGGCAGCCGAAGCTCCTGGGTCTGCTCTTGGCTCTGCACCTTTGCCTGTTGCATTTGCAGGCAGCTCATAAGATCTTTCTCAAATTGCAATTCCATTCGGATCACTCCTTACCCCACGATATACTCCATTCTATTCTCCGCAGGACAAGGTTATACCTGCTTTTTCAGCAGTGTTCCTACCCCAAGAACAAACAAGCAGAGACCAAAACAATGGGATAAGAAACCGCCCTCGATCCACATACCTACCAACAACCCCAGTCCAAAAGCAGCCATTGCGGCTCCCCACAGCAAATATCGTCTGCACATAAAAACACCCCCTGCATAAGCCTATGCAGGGGGTGTATGATTTGAACCGCCTAGGTATGCCTTTCGCACTTCATCGCTGCTGGCAAGCTCCTTGCCGGTACCGCTCAGGGTGATGGAACCGGTTTCCAGAACATAAGCACGGTCAGCAATTTCCAGCGCCTTGCTGGCATTCTGCTCCACCAACAAAATGGTGGTACCGGATGCGTGGAGCTCCTTGATAATTTCAAAGATCTGATCCACAAGGATAGGTGCCAAGCCCATGGAGGGCTCGTCCAGCATCAAAAGCTTGGGCCGGATCATCAGGGCGCGGCTCATGGCAAGCATCTGCTGCTCGCCGCCGGAAAGGGTTCCTGCAATCTGATTACGCCGTTCTGCCAACCGGGGGAACCGCTCAAATACGGACTGCAGATCCTCCTTATAGCGCTGCTGATCCCGTACAGTATAAGCACCCATCATCAGGTTTTCCATAACGGTCAGCTCCTGGAAAATACGCCGCCCCTCGGGAACCTGTGTCATGCCCAGCTGCACGATCTTATGGCAGGACATTTTGGTAATGTCCTTTCCGTCGTAGATCACGCTGCCGCTGCGCTTGGGAATGAGACCAACAACGCTCTGCATCATAGTGGTCTTACCAGCACCATTTGCACCGATGAGGGACACAATCTCACCTTCGTTAACTTCGAAGCTGATGCCCTTCAAGGCGCAAATGACGCCATAGTACACCTCAAGATTCTTTACTTCCAACAATGCCATACATTTACCCTCCGATATACGCCTTGATCACTTCGGGATCCTGCAGCACATCCTTAGTATCGCCTTGTGCCAAAACGGTGCCAAAGCTGAGCACTGTCAGCTCATCACACAGTTCGGACACAAACCCCATATCATGCTCGATCAAAAGGATCGTCATATCGAAGTGATCCCGGATAAAGCGAATGGTCCGGGCAAGGTCCTCTGTTTCATGGGGATTCATACCTGCTGCGGGCTCATCCAGCAGCAGAAGCTTGGGATTGGTTGCCAAGGCTCTTGCAATTTCCAGCTTCCGCTGCTTGCCGTAGGGCAGATTACATGCCAGGCTGTTGCGCTCCTGTTCCAGATCGAAGATCCGCAGAAGTTCCTTTGCCCGTTCCCGCATTGCCTTTTCCATCTTAAAATGCCGGGGCAGGCGCAGGACGGATTCCAGCACACTGCACTTATACTCCGGATTGTTATGAAGACCAACCATAACATTACGCACAACAGTCATGTTATTGAAGAGGCGAATGTTCTGGAAGGTACGGGCAATTCCCTTTTGATTGATCCTATGGGGAGTCTGCCCCTTCATTTCCTCGCCGTCCAGATAGAAGGTGCCGGTGGTGGGCTTGTACACGCAGGTAAGGAGATTGAAGATGGTAGTCTTACCGGCACCGTTGGGGCCGATCAAGCCGTAAAGCTGATTCTTCTTGATTCGGATGTTCACATCCTGGGCAGCCTTCAAGCCGCCGAAGGAAATGCCTAAATTTTTGGTTTCCAATACATATTCCGACATCAGCGCTTACCTCCCTTCTGCTCCGGATCAGGACCGCTCTGCTGCTTCATATCGATGGAGAGTATCTCATCCATGCTGATCTTGGTGGGGACCACATCCCACTTTGCCTTGTCGTCCTTGATATGGGAGGGGTCAGCCTTGGGCTTAAGCACCTTATTGATCAGGTTGCCAAGGTTGTACCTATCCCGGAAGCTCTTAAGGGCAGGTGCATTGTTGTAGATCACGATCACGATCAGGATCAGCGCATACAGAAGATTTTGCAGAACAGCCAAATCGCCGGTAAGCTTGGTAGGCAGCCAGGTGTTGAGCCATGTGATCAGCGCCGCAGCAACGATAGATCCGTTGATATTGCCCATGCCGCCGAGAACCACCATCACGAGGATCTCAATGGAGTAGTTATAACCGAATTTTATACTCTGCACAGTATAGTTACTGAAGCTGTACAGTACGCCGGCAATGCCTGCAAAGGCAGCAGACAGGATAAAGGTCAGCAGCTTATACTTGGTGACATTGATACCGGTAGCTCTGGCCGCAATCTCATTGTCACGGATGGCAGTCACGGCTCTGCCGTGCTTGGAGCGGATATAATTCTGCACCACTGCCAGTGTGATCAAAACGAGAACAAATGCGATGATAAACAGATACTTTTTATCAAACCGGGGGGTATCCAATCCCAGAGTCCCGCCGAAAGATTCGTCGGAAGAGTTCATGAAGAGGCTCTTTACGATCTCACCAAAAGCCAAGGTTACGATCGCCAGATAGTCGCCACGCAGACGCAAAGCGGGAATACCGATGATCACGCCGCACAGGGCAGCCACAGCAGCACCTGCCAGCAGAGAAATCAGCAGAGTCAGGATGCCATTTCCCAAAGCAGGGGCAAGGAGCACCGCCACCTTACCGCCAAGGTATGCGCCCACACACATAAAGCCGGCATGACCAAGAGAGAGTTCCCCAAGGAAACCCACCACCAGGGACAGAGAAACCGCCAGAATGATACTGATAGCCATTTTCTCCAGCAGGAACAGCAGAGAATTGTCAAAGCGGCTGCCGGTAAAGGTCATAACAGACAGCACCAGCGTCAGGATACCGATGACAATATAGTTGATATAATGATTGAGCTTGAATTTTCCGATCCTCATACCTTTTCCCTCCGTTTCTTGCCGAGAAATCCGGTGGGTCTGACCAGCAGAATTAGGATCAGAATGGAAAACTCGATGGCATCGGTATAGGGAGCGATGGCAGTGATCTTATAGGAGATACACTCCACCATACCCAACAGGATGCCACCCAGCATAGCACCGGGAATGGATCCGATACCGCCGATCACCGCCGCGGTAAAGGCCTTGATGCCGGGCATCGCGCCCATGGTGCCGGAAACGGCAGGTGCCTTCAGCAGGTAGAAAAGGCCCGCAAGGGCAGCCAAGGCAGAACCGATGGCAAAGGTGATGGTAATGATGCCGTTGACGTTAATACCCATGAGCTGAGCGGCATCTCTGTCTTCAGACACGGCGATCATTGCCCGACCCAAACGGGTAAATTTCACAAACAGGGTCAGTGCCAGCATCACAGCCACAGTGACACCCAGGGTCACAAGAGAGGAGATCTGCACCGTTGCGCCCATTAGCTTCACAGCGCCGAACTCATAGACGGTAACCATCTGGGTAGCACTGCCAAAAATGATCTGCGCAAGGCTCTGGAGCATATAGCTGACGCCAATGGCAGTGATCAGGACCGCCAGCGGAGAAGCGCCCCGAAGAGGCTTGTAAGCGATCTTTTCAATAGTGACACCCAGGATCACACAGCCCACCACTGCCAACAAGATTGCGATCAGCGGGTTCTTGGTCGCCATAAAGACATAGATCAGGTATCCGCCTACCATGATAATATCACCGTGGGCGAAGTTCAGCATCTTGGCGATGCCGTAGACCATGGTATAGCCCAGGGCGATCATTGCATAGATACCGCCAAGGCTCAGACCATTGATCAGTGTGGATAAAATTTCTTCCATATATTTCCCAACTTCTTTCGGACTCTTCAAAAAACAGACAAATATCGCGTTTTTCCGTGAATCCGTTATTTCACATAATCGCAGTTTAACTGCACATGCCGGTTTTGATGCCAGCATGTGCAGTTATGACTTTCCTTGTTCAGATAATGCTATCAGTCAGCTTCCTTGATAACATACTGGATGGCAGACTTGTTCACGTAACCGGTCTTCTCCCAGGTGATGCTGTCACCGGTGACACCGTCGGTGTAGGTATAGCCGCCGTTAAACTCTGCCTTCAGAATCTCACACAGGTCAGAAGCGCCGATGGTCACAGGAATCTCCTTACCGCCCTCGACGGCCTTCTTCATAGCGCCGTACAGGGCATAGATGCAGTCGTAAGCAGATGCACCAAACTGGTTCAGAGTATCCTTGCCGTAAGCCTCCACATACTTGTCGATGAAGGTCTTTGCTGCACCCTCTTCCGCCTTGGAGTTGAAGTGGGACAGCATAGTGACCTCCTGAGGAATGGAGGTGATGTCGAACTTGCTGTCAATGCCATCGAAGCCGTCACAGCCGTAGTAAACAGCATTGGGTGCCAGCACATCCTTAGCCTGAGTCATGAAGATGGAGGCAGGCTGGTAGTAGGTGGGCATGAAGATGAAAGTGCAATCCTTCAGGGTATCGATCTGAGTAGCGAAGTCGGTGGCGTTGGCTGCAGAGAAGGAGGTCTCAACCACAGTCACATCGTCGTTCAGGTTCTTCATGAACTGCTGGAAGATACCCTTGGAGTAGTCTTCATCAGACTTGTAGAATGCGCCAATG
>JAGAMQ010000072.1 GCA_017624645.1 Oscillospiraceae bacterium | reverse complement strand
CATCAACTTCCCGGACCCCTGGCCCCGGAAGAAAAACACCAAGCGGCGGCTTACCCACCGGGGATTTTTGGACAAGTACTGCCGGGTAGTCCGGCAGGGGGGCGAATTTCATTATAAGACCGACAACCGTCCCCTCTTTGACTTCTCCTTGGAGGAGTTCGCCGCCTGCGGTCTGGAGGTCAAAAATTTGACCTTTGATCTTCACGCAAAGGGCACCGTGGGCATTATGACCGGCTATGAGGAAAAATTCCACGCTCTGGGAACGCCCATCAACCGCTGTGAAGTGGTGTGCAAGCCCTTCGCCCTCCCCCCGGAGGAGAAGAAATCCCAGGAGGAAGTCCTATGAGCTATCCGGCAGGTGCCTGCGATATTGCGGTGATCGGAGCCGGTCACGCCGGCATTGAGGCAGCACTGGCAGCCGCCCGGCTGGGACTGCACACCATTCTTTTTACCATCAATATGGATGCCGTGGGCAATATGCCCTGTAATCCCGCCATCGGCGGCACCGGCAAGGGACACCTTGTCCGGGAGCTGGATGCCTTGGGCGGTGAGATGGGCGTTGCGGCAGACAAAGCCTGCATCCAGTACAGGATGCTGAACCGGGGCAAAGGACCTGCCGTCCACTCCCTCCGGGCACAGGCAGACCGGCGGAAATATCAGACGGTGATGAAGCACACCCTGGAACAGCAGCCCAACCTGGAGCTGAAGCAGGCGCAAATCACTGCGGTGCTGACCCAAGACGGTCAGGTTGCCGGGGTTCAAACCCAGCTGGGTGGGGTGTATTCCGCCCGGGCAGTAGTCCTCGCCACGGGAACCTTTCTGGACAGCACCATCGTCATCGGCGAATCGGTTCTTTCCTCCGGTCCCGACGGGATGCACGCCTCCCTAGGACTGGCGGACAACCTGCGCGGTCTGGGACTTCCCCTGCGCCGATTCAAAACCGGCACTCCTCCCAGAGTGAACCGCCGCAGCATCGATTTTTCCAAAATGGAGCTGCAGCCGGGAGACCGGGACCCGGAGCCTTTCTCTTTCCGCACGGAGCAGAAACCGGAAAATACAGCCGTGTGCTATCTGACCTATACCAACAGCGAGACCCACCGGATCATCCGGGAGAATCTGCACCGCAGTCCCATGTATGACGGCACGATCTCCGGTGTAGGCCCCCGGTACTGTCCCAGCATCGAGACTAAGATCGTCCGGTTTGCGGACAAGGAGCGGCATCAGCTGTTCATTGAGCCCTGCGGCATGGACACCGAAGAAATGTATATCCAAGGCTTCTCCAGCAGTCTGCCGGAGGATGTGCAGCTTCAGATGCTGCGCACCATCCCCGGACTGGAAAACGCCGAGATGATGCGTCCTGCCTACGCCATCGAATACGAGTGCATCGACCCCACCCAGCTACTTCTCACTTTGGAGACCAAGGCTGTGAAGGGCCTGTACGGCGCCGGTCAGTTCAACGGCACCTCCGGCTACGAGGAAGCCGCGGCACAGGGCTTGGTGGCAGGCATCAATGCGGCGCTGAAGCTGCTGGGAAGACCCCCCATGATCCTGACCCGGGACACCAGCTACATCGGCACTCTCATCGACGATCTGGTGACCAAGGGCACTCAGGAGCCTTACCGGATCATGACCAGCCGTTCGGAGTACCGGCTGCTGCACCGGCAGGACAATGCGGACCAGCGGCTCACCGCCATCGGCGCACAGGTGGGACTTGTTTCTCCGGAGCGACTCCGGCAGGTGCAGGAAAAGTACGCCGCCGTAGAAAAAGAAATGCAGCGGCTGGAAGGCAAGGGTGTCCCGGCAAGCCACGCCCTGAACCGTATGCTGGCAGCCTACGATTCCACGCCGGTGTCCAATTCGGCACGGCTGGCAGATCTGCTGCGCCGGCCCCAAGTGACCTATGAGGACCTTGCGCCCTTTGATCCGGAGCGCCCCACACTCCCCCTCGCCGTGACACAGGAGGTGGAGATCCAGATCAAGTACGCCGGGTATCTTGCCCGTCAGGAAAAGCAGGTGGAGGTCTTCCGCCGGGAGGAGGCAAGGCAGCTTCCCCCGGACACGGACTACCACGCCATTGCCGGTCTGCGGGTGGAGGCACGGGAAAAGCTGGATGCCATCCGCCCTCTGTCCATCGGGCAGGCAAGCCGTATCTCCGGTGTCAGCCCCGTGGATATTGCGGTGCTGCTCATCTGGCTGGAAGGGAAATCATAAAATTCCAATTTGTCGATCAATTTTAAATTTCGTCTGTAGGGGAGGGTCTTGACCCTCCCGTCGGAAATCATTTGTTTTTAAATTTCGGGAGGGTCAAGACCCTCTCCTACGCAAGATATAAAACAGCTCGATAAATTGAGATTTGTGAACTGATATACCGCACCTCCGGGTATTTTTGGCATAGAATACCCGGAGGTGTTTTTATGGCAATTGTAAAAACCGATGTTCCCCTTACCGCCCAAAGCTGTGAGGACATGATCCTTTCTCTTGTACGCACATATCCTTTCCTCCGCTCGGAAGTGCTGACCACCACGGTATTCGGGCGCAGGATCCGCACCCTTGTGATCGGCAGCGGACCCCGAAAGGTCCTTTACACCGCCGCCCATCATGCCAACGAGTGGATCACAGCGCTGATCCTTCTGAAATTTGCTGAGGAATTTGCCCAAGCCATCGCCCAAGGGGGCGAAATCTTCGGGGAAAATGCAAAGGAGCTTGCACAAAACGTCACCATCTACATGGTCCCCATGGTAGATCCCGACGGCGTGGATCTGGTGGT
>JAGAMQ010000071.1 GCA_017624645.1 Oscillospiraceae bacterium | reverse complement strand
GGATCTTCAAAACGATATTGTTTTCCATAATATACCTCCCTGAAGGGGGTTATTTGCCTGCCAGGGAAAGGGTAAAGGCTGCGGCTTTTTCAATGCCTTCCCAACCCATGAAGGCAGCTTCCTCGATGCACAGCTCACCGTCAAAGCCGGTGGCGTACACCGCATCCAGCACCTGCCGCATGGGGACGATGCCCTTGCCCACCAAACAGAACTGCAGCGGTTCAATGCTGGCAAGATCGTTGATATGCACTGTGGCGATCCGTCCTGCCACGGCACGGAGGATGCGCTGCCAATCGCCTAAAGCGCAGGCGTTGGCGGTATCAAAATTGACGCTGATAGGAAGGCTCTTCAACTTATCCCAGAGCATCAGAAAATGCTCCATGTGGAAATTGTAATCAATGTACTGCCATGCACCGGGCTTGGAGTGATTCTCCAGCAGGATGGTCAAGCCGTTCTCTTGTGCCACGGTGACACACCGGGCAAAGCAGTCATAGACCCGCTGGCACATCTCCTGGTCCGGCTGGTCGGAGTAAGCCTGGCCGGCGGTGAGGCGGATGTACTTTGCACCAATGGCGGCAGCACGCTGCATGTCGCCAAAGGCGGTCTGTACCGCTTCCTCCCGCTTCTCAGGATCGGGGAGGGTGAAGTCAGAGTAGGCACTGACCATCAGAACAGGGACGGTCAGCTCCTTGCGGATGGCTTCGATCTCCTCCATGGACTTTTCCCGGAGAAACAGGGCGTTGATATCCACATAATCCAGGCCAAGGGCTGCAGCCTGCCGGGACCACCCCGCAATCGTACGGTCGCCGGAGAAGAACTCCGGATACAAAGACACCGGCAGACAACTGATTCTTGGCTTCATATCGGTTTCCTCCTTTTTGTTTCCTCACTGCGCTGTGTACAGAAAGGCGCACTTGGCAACTGTTGAAAACTCATTTTTGATGATTTGAGCAGTAGATTTTGCTCCAGATTAAGTTTGGGAAGTCCGGAATACTTTGTGTATTTCGGACTTTCCGAAATGCGTAGCTGGAGTAAAAGATGCGGTCAAATCACAAAAGGTGAGTTTTTAGCAGTGCCTAATTAAAGAGGGAACTCGGCGATCATGTTCCAGCCGACCTCCACGAACTGGGACAGAGTGCGCTGGGAAGCACCATAGCGGATGAACTCGTCCTCGGTCAGGTCTTCATAGGCGCGGTTGAATTCCGGAATGGTCTTGAGGCTTGCAAGGGTCTCGGCAGCGACAGGCTCCTCAAAGTGGTGAACGAAGGCATCCTCCTTGCCCAGAGCAACCAGGATCTTTTCAGACAGGGACATGGTCATGTCGGAACCTGCCAGAGCGGTTGCGTGGTAGCCTCCGCGCATGCCGGCAGGCATGAGCTTGGCTTCATAGCCGCGCTCCTTGCACACAGCATATGCTCTCTTGATGCAAGCGGTACCGGACTGGATGATGTCAGCCTCTGCCACATCGGCACACATATCATAGGCAACATCACGCAGATAATCGTCGCAACGGCCCACCATAATGACGGCCCATGCCTTGCCGGGCTTCTTGCCGGCAGCACGGCAACGGTCGATACCCCGCTGCTGTGCAGCAGCGATGGCAATACACTGAGGTGCAGTGAAGCTGACAGTACCGACGGTGGTGATGCCTTCGGCGGCCAGTTCTTCAATCGCACGCAGACCGGCAGCGGTAGCGGGGACCTTAACAGCAATGTTGGGTGCCCAGGCAGCCAGACGCTTGCCCATCTCGATCATTGCAGCGGTATCGCCCTGCTTCTTGGGGTTGACCTGAGCGCAGACATAACCCTGAACACCTTCGGTAGCCTCATAGATGGGCTGGAACTTCTTGGCAACCTCTACGGTGACACAGCGCAGGATCTCCTCTGCCTTTTCGTCACCGCTAAGACCCTCGGCGCTCTTCAGGTAAGGACGCCAGTATTCGGGGTTCTTATACAGGGCAGCCTTGATCAGAACGGGGTTGGTGGTAACACCGGTGGCGCCGTTCTCAATGTCCTGGTCCATTGCCTGGATGACAGCGGTATCGGTCCACCAGTAGCCGGCACTTTCACTCAGTGCCTTCAGATAAGGATTGGTAACCATAACAGGATCTCCCTTCTATGTATTGATCAGACGCGCTCCACAGTGCCTTCCCAGGTGTCCACGGCCTTCTTTGCGGAGTGCTCGTCGTACCAGTGCTTGGTCACGGTCTTGGCACGGGTGTAGAAACGAACGCCGTCCAGACCCAGCACATGCTGGTCACCGTAGAAGGAATCCTTGTTGCCGGAGAAGGGGAAGTAAGCGGAGGGAACGGGGATACCCACATTGATGCCGACCATGCCGCCGTCGGTGAGCATCTCGAACTGACGGGCATAGTAGCCACTCTGGGTGAAGATGACAGAACCGTTGGCGAAGGGATTGGCATTCATCACAGCCACGCCCTCTTCAAAGGTCTTGACACGCTTGATGACGGTGACAGGTCCGAAGATCTCACGGTCGCCGATGGTCATTTCGGGAGTGACCTTGTCCAGAATGGTGGGGCCTACGAAGTAGCCGTTCTCGAAACCGGGAACCACAACATCACGGCCGTCCAGAACCAGCTCAGCACCCTCGTCGATGCCCTTCTGGATCCAGTTGCACACGGACTCCTTGTGCTTTGTGTTGACCACGGGTCCCAACTGGGTCTCGGGATCGTAAGCACAGCCGATCTTCAGAGCCTGTGCCTTCTTCTTCAGCAGAGCCACGAACTTGTCAGCAACGGACTCCTGCACCACGATGACAGGCAGAGCCATGCAGCGCATGCCGGCGCAGCCGTAGGTGGAGTTGATGATGGCGTTGGTGGCGCTTTCCAGATCGCAGTCCTCCAGAACCAGAGCGTGGTTCTTTGCCTCGCACTGTGCCTGCACACGCTTGCCGTGGGCAGCAGCCACGGAGTAGATGTGCTTGCCGATGGAGGTGGAGCCGACGAAGGTAACAGCCTTGACTCTGGGATCGGTCAGGAACAGCTCGGACTCGTTACGGGAGCAGGTGACCAGGTTCACGACACCCTTGGGGAAGCCGGCTTCTTCGTAGAACAGCTCCATGATCCGCATGGAGGTCAGGGGGGTGTAGGAGGCAGCCTTCAGCACCACGGTGTTACCGGTGGCAATGGCCAGAGGAACCATCCAGCCCCAGGGGATCATAGCGGGGAAGTTGAAGGGAACGATGCCGGCGACCACGCCCAGAGGCACACGGTAGGAGGCGGTGTCAAAGCCGGTGGTAACCTGCAGGGAAGCAACACCCTGAGAGGTGAAGGGAGTGGCGCAAGCCAGCTCGGTGGGCTCGATAGCCTTGAGGATGTCACCCTTTGCCTCAGCCAGGTTCTTGCCCAGCTCCTTGGCACACAGAACGGTCAGCTCGTCCAGATGCTCCACCAGCACATTGCGCCACTTGAACATCATCTGGGTACGCTTACTGATGGAGGTCATGGACCATTCGGGGAATGCAGCGTCGGCGGCAGCGATAGCAGCCTCGACTTCGTCAGCAGTACAGCAGGGGACCTGCGCGATGACTTCGCCAGTGGAAGAATCGGTGACATCCATCCACTTCTCGGTTTTGGACTCCAGCCACTCACCGCCAACACAGTATTTCATTTTTTTGACAGACATACGAACACTCCTTTAAGTTTTCTAAAATTAAATTCCAAATATAAAAATTTAATTTCACATACAATTATTATAGCTTTTTTGCCAGGAAAAGTCAACAAAAAAGCACCATTGGGAATGTAAAAAAGCGTGGCATAAAATAAGGCACAATGACGAACGCCCGGGTACATCGGCACGCGGAATAGGGATTTGCTTTGTACACACAGAATGAAAAAGGAGCAGCCCATCCCAGGGCCGCTCCCAAGTGTGGTTATCGGGGAACAGAGTATCCCATCCGGAAGGAGATCTCTGCGGAGAGCTTGCGCAGTCCGGGCAGGGCGATCTGTTGCACATAGGTGTCATTAAGCCGCTCGGCGGAATCGAAGGCACTGACGGCGGCGGCCACAGTACCGGTGTAATCGTAAAGGGGCACAGACACGCACCGGTGCCCGATCTCACATTCCTCGTTGTCCAGAGCAAAACCCTGTCGACGGACGGTCTCCAGCTCCCGGAAGAGGTCCTCCTGGGTGAGGATGGTCCTGGGGGTAAGCCGGGGAAGCCCCTGCTCTGTCAGAATCTGACGGATCCGGTTTGCGGGCATGGTACTCAAAAGGATCTTGCCGGAGCCGGTGGAGTGCATAGGGGCGTCCTTACCGATACGCAGCATGGTGTCCACGTTGCCGTGGGGAGCGCCTACCAGGTCCAGATACACCAGCCGTCCGTCCCGTTCTACGGCAACCAGCGCACCAAGGTTATACTCATTGGCAAAGTCTGACAAAAGAGAGCCTGCCATGCTGCGCAGCACCAGATTGCTCTGAAGGGAAGCACCCAGTCGGCAGATCTTCCATGTCATGGCATAGTAGCCAGTGTGATTGTCGTGGTACACGTAGCCCTGCTCGCATAAGGTGCGAAGATATCTTACCACCGTAGGCTGAGAGATCCTGAGATTTTCGGAGATGTCCTTAAGCCGCATGGGCAGGTGATTGGCTGCCATATATTCAATAATCCGCAGCAACTTGTCGGAAGAAAGATTGGCTTCCGTACCTTTGGAAACTGCCATAATAACCTCCTTGCCCACAGTAGGTGCGGGCCTCGCATGTCATTTGCAGACATTATAACACAAAACCTGTATTCCGCCTATGGCTTTTTGCAATATCCCTCTGTTCTTACCGTTCAGTGTTAAAACCTTTGCATCAGTTGCCGGATGGCGGTATCCTGCCGGTGTTTGTCCACTCCGGCGCGCTTCAGCCAAGTCTCTTCGGTGTCGCAGCCGTGGGGGACTGCCCATGCGCCGGCATCGGAGCCGGGGGCCACAAGACCGCCCATTTCATAAAATCCTGCCACATTCTCCATGGCACAGTCAAGGATCTTCCTTACCGCATCTTCCTGAAAGCGCCCTTTGCCCAGCAGATTGCCTATGGTGCTTAAGGTAGGCACCCACACCACATGGGCCTGTACCATGGCCTGCAGCGCATCTTCATCCAGATAGGCACCGTGTTCGATAGAGTCCACACCGGCGCTGGCGGCGGTCTGTGCGGTCCGGGCTCCGTTGCAGTGGGCCATGACGGACATACCCTCTTCATGGGCAATGTGAACAAGCTGTTGGATCTCGTCTTCCGGGAGTCCCGGTTGGGTCAGCACCCCGAACCGGTCAAAATCCATCAGTCCGGAAATCATGATCTTAATAAAATCCGCACCGTGTTCCCGGGCCTGTACCACCAACCGGGCATATTGTGTAAGGTCCTCATAACCGGTGCCGATAAAACCGCCATAATGTCCCTTTCGGCAGAGGGGAGACAATGGGGTGCGGTAGGTTATGCCGTATTCCGGAGCCAGCTGCCTAGCCCGCGCGCCTACGCCCCAGCGGTCGCCGCCATCCCGGAGCCATGTGTAGCCCAGGGTCTGGTAGGCTGCCAACTGCCTTCTGATCCAGTCGTCGTTGATTCCCCGGGCAATGGATTCTCTCCACTGCACTCCGTCCAGTACCATATGGATGTGACAATCTGCTTTCATAGCGCCACCCCCCTTTTTTATTATCTTATCATATCCGTCAACCGGGGAAGGAGCGAAATGCATAAGAAACAGGTAAAGAGAAATATACTTTTCTACCAAGAAAATCGGAGGGCTGTTTTATGAAAAAGGCGATTCCATATTGGCAGATGGTTGGATTTGTTTTTACGGCAGTGGTGGGAACACTGCTGCATTTTTTGTTTGACTGGACAGGTGGAAATGTGGTCACGGCACTCTTCTCGGCGGTGAATGAATCCATCTGGGAGCATCTGAAGCTGCTGTTTTACCCCATGGTCGCCGTTGGGGTCATCCAGTACTTCTTCTGGGGAGAGGATAGGGAATCCTTTTGGTGTATCAAGCTAATTGGGATTCTGACAGGTCTTATACTAATCCCTGTGGTCTACTATACCTATACTGGCGTTTTGGGTATCAATGCGGATTGGTTTAATGTTACGATCTTCTTCCTTGCTGCTGCAGTGGCGTATTGGGTGGAAACGATACTGTTCCAGCGGGACTTCCGGTGTCCTGTCAGCAATGGGCTGTGTGTTGCGGTGATTGCTCTGATAGGGGTTGTGTTCACCGTTTTTACATTTCTGCCACCCCACACTCCCTTTTTTCAGGATCCCGTCACGGGCACTTACGGCTTTTACCGAACCTGACAGTTTTTTGCAGGAAAGTGGACTTGCCGGGAAGAATAGCCTTGCCATGGAGGTGAGGCGATGATCGCCACAGTCTTTGTAATGCTCAGCGGCCTGATGTATTCCCTGCAGCTGCAAAGCGGCAGCTTCCCGAAACCCCTTACGGCACAGGAGGAGCAGTACTATTTGGAACGCTCTGCCCAGGGGGATATGGAGGCCCGGAACATACTCATTGAGCGAAATCTGCGCCTTGTGGCCCATATCATGAAAAAATACTATGCACAGACGGCAGATCAGGAGGATCTGATCTCTATTGGGACCATCGGTTTGATCAAGGGGATTGAGAGCTTCGACCCCTCCAAAGGGGCGCGGCTTGCCACCTATGCAGCCCGGTGTGTGGAAAATGAGATCCTCATGTACTTTCGCAGCCAGCGAAAATCCAGTCAGGATGTCTCTTTGAGCGATTATATCGAGACCGGTGCGGACGGGGCGGCGCTGTCGCTGATGGATGTGGTCAGTGACGATATGGACCTTTTGGAACAGGTCAGTCAGCGGGAGGATATTAAGAAGCTCTGCAAGGCGGTGGACCAGGTGCTGACGGCGCAGGAACGGCAGGTGGTGATTGCCCGGTACGGACTGGGCGGCGGTGCTCCCTTGCGGCAGCGGGAGGTGGCAAAGCTTACAGGAATCAGTCGCAGCTATGTATCACGACACCCTTAATGTAAACGATATAAAATTTTTAATTCGCCCCAAACTGCGGTGGATCAAGCGGCTTGAAGCGGAATTTAATATAAAGTTGTTTATCCTCGCTGAGTTCAATTCGCTCAATCAAGCTGACCAGCAGTTCCCGGCTGGCGCAGGCATTTTCCATGAATCGCTGAACCAATGCTTTTGCTTCGTCCTCCACTTTGGCGGGGGATTCTTTTTTTTTCTCCAGTTCTTTACGCTGATCTTCCAGCTTGGTGCGGTCGGTTTTTATTTTGAGATAGATGCGCTGAAAGTCGTCCTCCTTTAAGCTGCCGGAGAGTTTATCCATATACATCCGGTCCAGATTGGTTGTCATGGTGTCAATCTTACTTTGCAGCCACTGAAGCTCTGCTTCGGTGCGGTCTGCGGCTCTGGCAGCTTCTACAGCGTTTTGTGCTATGGGAAGCAACTCGTCGGGATTAAGATATGCCTGGCAGACTTCCCGGACTTTAGACAGCACCGCCTCGGTGACGGTTTGCTCTTTAATGGAATGACAGGTGCACACACCGGCTTTTGTGAATCGCTGATAGGTTCGGCATACGAAGAACAGGCGTTCTTCCCCGGCGGCGTTTTTGCGGTTCAGGGTTGCCAAGGGATAGCCGCACTCATGGCAGAAGATCAGACCTTTCAGCAGGAAGTCATAGGTTCTGCTTCGGGTGTGCTTACGGCTTTCTATCAGAAGACGCACCTTTCGGAATGTCTGCTGATCAACGATAGGTTCGTGGGTATTTTCAACCACAATCCAGTTTTCTCTGGGCTGGCGCAGACACTTCTTGGACTTATAACTAATTTTTACCATCCGTCCCTGCACCATATTGCCTATGTAGGTTTCGTTCTGCAGCATGTGGGAGATTCGTTCACTGCTCCACAGACCGGTATAGGGACCGGGATTTCCCACCGGCAGGTTAGCGTAGGTCGCCGGGGTGGGGACACCCTCTTCGTTCAGTGTGGCAGCAATTTTACGGCAGCTCATGCCGTCCAGTGCCATAGCAAAGATACCACGGACAACGGGGGCGACTTCCTCATCAATAATGATTTTGTTCTTTTCGGTAGGGTGCATTTTGTAGCCGTACATTGGCTTGCCGCCGATAAACTGACCTTTGCGCTGCTTATCCCGTTTGACGGACTTGATTTTCTTGGAAATGTCCTTGGCATACATATCGTTCATGATGGCGCGGAATGGGGTGATGTCATTGGCAGAGGATTCTACACCGGTGTCGATGCCATCCAGCAGGGAGATGTACCGCACCTGCTTTTCCGGGAAGTACCGTTCCATATAGTGTCCGGTCATGATGTAGTCTCTGCCCAGTCGGGACAGGTCCTTGGTGATGACCATATTGACTTTTTTGGTTTCAATGTCTGCGATCATTCGCTGGAAATCCGGGCGGTCAAAACTGGTGCCGCTGAAGCCGTCATCAATGTAAATATCATATACCGACAGCTTATGCTGTTTTACAAATTCCTGCAACAGAGATTTCTGATTTCTTACACTCTGGGAGGGACCTTCGCTTTCATCCTCTTTTGATAATCTGATGTATAATGCCACATGGTAAGCCATGGGATCGCTGATTTCTAAGTACATAAAACCTCCCCTTGGAAGCGCTGGCCAAATCAACTTCGGCTGCTAGCGGATCTCGTTGAGTTAATCATCACTTCCGGAAATTAGCGACCATTCATCGCTGCCACTGTACTATAAAGTGATTCCAATAGCAGGCATCAAAAGATCCTTTTGCAGAAACAAACAGAAAGATTCCTGTATAATTTCTGCAATATCCCTGCCGTCCTCGCAGTAGGCACAGTGAATGATTACGGTCTTCTCCATAAAAACACCCCCTAAAAGGATTCTATGATTCCAACCTGCCCAACTTGCCTTATGCAGCCAAAAAGCCCGCACCAAGTACGGTGCGGGCGTGACAGACCCATTTGGACATGGAGGTTAAGTACGGCCGGCAAAGTAGACTGTCATAAAATCTAGAAATACCTGGCGTAGTTGCGAGTTTGGTCTTTGTTCGTCCCAAAACACATAAGTAGACCGCACCTCTTCCGGTACTGTGGGCACAAAAACCACCGAATCATCCTTTACTCCCTGCCAGGATGCAACCGGTCCCAAGGATACAGCCAATCCTGCGGAAACATACTTGATCATGCAGTGCAGGTCCTCGCAGATCATGGAAATTCTCGGCTCGAAGCCGTAGAGATGGCACTGATGGATGGTGTGTTCCCAAAGACTGTTGTTTTTGTTGAGCAGAGCAAAGCTCTCATCCCTTAGCTCATCAAAACACACACTGCCTTTGGCAGCCAGGGGATGGGTTGCTGCTACCAG
Organism: Oscillospiraceae bacterium; assembly: GCA_017624645.1. GTDB lineage: Bacteria > Bacillota > Clostridia > Oscillospirales > Oscillospiraceae > Faecousia. Next base: position 5,245 of record JAGAMQ010000071.1, on the reverse strand, counting down.
TAGTTGCAGATTTTCGGTGAGAAGGCACTTCTTGTTGTAAAATGTATCGTCGGGAGGCGTGCAGGAGACGCACAGATCGTAGTCCTCAAAATCGTTCCGGGCATGGAAAATCCGGAAGCTTACATCTGCGTACTGCTTTCTGAAATCTATAATACAGTCCACCATTGTATCCCGGTGATTTAGCACCAAAAGTGTCAGCTCGCCCTGTAAATGTCCGTCCTTAGTATGTAAACTCTCCAAAGCCGAATCCAGTTCTGAGACAGATGCAGAAACGGACCGAAGGAATTCTTCTCCCTTTCGGGTAAGGGTTAGTTTGTTTTTGTGCCGGTCAAACAAAGGGGTGCCCAGTTCCTTTTCCAACCGGGAAATCGTCTGGGACATGGCCGGCTGCGGAATCATATGATGCTCTGCTGCACGGGTAATATTTAGCATTTTTGCAACGGTAAGGAAGTAGCGCAGTTGTAGCAGTTCCATAAAAGCCTCCAAATACATATGATACAATATATGTATTATATACCAAAACATATATTTTTCAATAGATATTTTGGAGAGTATAATAATTTGCAGAAAAAAACAATGGAGGAAAACAGTATGGAACTGATATCCCTGCTGGTGTTGTGTGCAACACTCATAATCGCATTTGCCTTTAAGCTTAACAGTGGCCTTGTTGCCATAGCTGTTTCGCTGATTTTTGCCCTGATCACGGGAATTCCTGAGAAATTTCTCATCTCTTCCTTTAACAATTCCCTGTTTTTGATGCTTCTGGGTGTCATGTACTTATTTAGTATCGCGCAGGAGAACAAGACGCTGGAACTGCTGTCTAAGAAGATCTTTGATCTGTGCAAAGGAAATGCCAAGGCTTTGCCGGTGGTAATTTTCCTGGTGGGTGCTGTCATTTCTGCTTTGGGTCCTGGCCTGATCTCGGTGACAGCCCTGGTCAGTGTGTTGATTGTTGCTCTGGCCAAGGAAATGGACACACCTGCCATTCGGTTGATTCCTTTTGGACTTCTGGGTGCTTTTGCCGGAGGCCTTTCTCCCATCACCCCCACAGGTATTGTAGCGATCAATATTTCCGGTGAAAACGGCATCACAGGCGTGGGCGGTCCTGTAGCATGGAAGATGGCGTTGACCTGCTGCATTTACGCGGTATTCCTGTATTTCTTTGTATTTAAATGGCATAAGCAGAAAAAAAGCAGCATTTCCGTGAACGAGGGGGCTGCCCCCACCCCTGCCTTTTCTCTCATGCAAATTATGACCCTCGTGGGTATCTTAGTGGTTGCGGTGGTATCTTCCGTATTCAAAGTCAATGTGGGTTTGATTTCCTTTGTGGTGGCTGTAGTCCTGACATTGTTTAAGGCCGCCGACGAGGGTGTTGCTCTTAAGAAAGTGCCTTGGAGCACTCTGGTTATGATTACCGGCGTAGGCATCCTCATTTCTCTGGTTACGGAGTTGGGCGGTATTGATCTGTTGTCTGCCGCGCTGTCCAAGCTTTCCACTACGAAAACTGCGGCCATGATCATGTCTTTGCTTAGTGGTGTGATGTCTTGGGTCTCCTCGGCATCAGGAGTGGTGATGCCCACACTGATTCCTACAGTTCCGGATATGGTGCAATCCGTACAGGGAGCCAATGCTGTGGAATTGGTAAACAGCATCTCTATCGGAGCGAATATGGCGGCTATGAGTCCCTTGTCCAGCTGCGGTGCGTTGATGTTGGCGGCATATTCCTCGTCGGATAATGTGAGCCTTAAGGATCGGAATAAATTGTTCCTACAGCTGTTTGCACTGTCCGCCGGTGGCGTCGCCCTAACGGGTTTGTGCGCTCTGATTGGGTTGTATTGATACAAGGGCCTTTGGTAGCCTTGAACCGCAAAAACACTGCCGTTGTCAGCACCTGCCATTCTATCAAAATACATACGGTAATTAAAAAGTGCCTGTGCCAGCAGTTTCCGGCTGACACAGGCACTTTTACCAATTGCAAAATCAATGTTTTTCTGCAGATTCTAAAGGGCTGTGGTTTACACTAAGCGATTCGCGATGTCAGCCGCATTGAGAAAAAAGCCCTGCAGAAGCTGCGGGAAGTGCTGGAGTAGGGGATCTGTTTAAGCGGGGACTAAAAAATTGCGGGCAGGCGAAAGCGCCTGCCCGCAGAAGTATAAGAATTACGCGTCTTAAATGGCGTCCGGAATCTCCACGCCTTCGGGGGTTTCATCACCGGCAGCTTCCTCTCCATCGGGGACTTCAGGTTCTATGTCTCCAATGGGATCAGAATATTCCGTTTCGTTTTCTACCGCATCCATGGCGGAATCTTCCGGCAAGGAATCCATATCCGGTTCGTCAGTCTGCTCCTCAATGACACCCGAACCGGCCTCCAATGTGTAATGTGTCGTTGTGTCAGACCGGGTAACAGAGAGCGAGTACAGGCCATCCTGCATGATGGAAGCTCCGGAAATGGCATCGGCCTCCACCTTCAGATGCTTCATAAGAAGCTCCTTGGCACTGTCCAAAGAGAGGTAGCCATCCTCGGTAAGCTGGTCGGCCGTCACAAGAATCACGCTGCGGTCACCGGCGATCTTTTCGGCCTCCAGACGGATGTTCTCAAGGAAGTTGTCGGAGGGAATCTGAGAACCCATTTCCTGCTTCAGGAGGATGGTGTTCTGCTCTGTCGCATAGGGGGTATCGGCAATGGCATGGATCAGATCACACACCAGCTTGGTGCAGGAAAGCCCGGAAGTGGCGGTTAAGCTCTCTGTAATCTCATTCCCCATCTCGTTTCCGGAGGAAACGGAAAAGACGAAGCCTTCCTCATCGTAGGAAACATTGACAATAGCGTTCATGTTCAGGGTCAGCATACCAAAAGCTTGGGGGGAGTTGGGGGTGTCATCATTGTTGCTGCCTGCCTGCCCTGCAGGCTGAGAACAGGCGCACAGCCCCATGAGCAAAGCGATGCACAGCAGTGCGGCGATCCGTTTTCTCATAAGAATTCTCCTTATTTGTTGATTTTGGAATAAAGAAATGTATAAACGCTTATACTATACTATAGCACAAAGTTGGGGAAAATTACAACAGGAAAATTGCAGCGGCGACAAAAAACAGGGTGAAATAAGGGTTGACAAAGGTGCCCTGCTGTGCTATACTGATTGGGCACTCGAGAGTGCTTGAATATCGCGGAGTAGAGCAGTTGGAAGCTCGTCGGGCTCATAACCCGGAGGTCGTAGGTTCGAGTCCTGCCTCCGCAACCATATTGTCTGACCGATTTAGATGCCAGACCCAAAACCCAAGAGCCGCAACGGTTCTTGGGTTTTTTGGTGCCTTGCGAGAGGTGTAAAAATTTTGGATGCCACCACATAAAAATGGATGTGTGGGGGGACTTGAACTAAATCTATCGTCTTTTAGGGGCAGATTTTGCGATTGATTTCTCAAAGTCTGCCCCTTTTTTCGTTTTTCAATTTGTTAAATGTTTATGTCTTAAAGCGGATGTATTGAGAAATCTTTACATCCGCTTTTTCGTTTTCTAAGGAGGTTTCTGCAATGAAGGAAACATATAGGATCAAACCGCCGAAACATATCAGTATCGGTGATCCCTGGTACTACGAGAAGTATAAGGGGGCAGATCTGCAAAGGCTGACTGTCGATTTTCTCGTGCCAAGACATCTCTCATCTGCAAGAGTCATAATCGAGGAAACACCATTCGATGATATGCCCGAGGTTTCAAATTTGAATATGACGATCTGTCTCGCACCAAAGCGGACAATAGATACCTACCTCGGGGGAATGTATTATGAGGGTCAAGAATGCAAAGAACGACCTCTTACAGTTGATACGGCAAAATATATGATAAATGTGGACGGACGGGAAAAAACAATCTATACGGCTGCAGATGGAATTTGGGGAAGCATCACAGAGTACAGTCACAGATTTAAGGGATTCGATATCCTTGATGCTGTGGTCATTCAAGTAGGGTTTTCAGATGAGGTTGACACTTTTGAAAGCATGAAGGAACAACTCAAATATCTATTTGAAAATGTGAAACAGATTGAAAATGTGCCTACCCAGGTGCAAGAAGATGCTGCGCCAATTATGGGCGAACAGAAAATGTAATGGCAAGAGATCATTCCTCTATTAGAGGATGAAATATTATGAAAGGTGTTGGTGATAAATATGGCTCTGCTATTCTCTGCGGTAAGAGCAACCGCAAAAGACCAGGAAGTCGAATTCCTCGTGGGTGGCATCCCAAGGGAATACGATGACCTTGAAGGCTGGACTGCCTTCGACAGATTTATGGAAGACATTGATGAGGAAACCGAGGTCGCAATTCATGCAGAAGCATATCTGTACGGAGAGGAAGAATCCAATCGTGCCACTCCCGAGGAAGTCGCTTACTTCATGAAAAGAATAGAAATGGATAACACCTTCCTGTCCCGATGTGACAATATCGAAAGTGTGGATTTCACCATCAACTGGTCTCCCGAAGAACTATTCAATATGGAGGTACAATAGAATGAACGATTGGGAACGCTTGCATAGACAGGCAGAAGAATACAAGCAATCATATCCCCCCGGCACACGAGTTATGCTCCTTCACATGAATGATCCCCTGCATCCCGTGGATGACGGAATGCGAGGGACTGTTGATCATGTGGATGACGGCGCGAATATCCATATGCATTGGGATAACGGTAGAACACTTGCACTCTGCCCCGCAGACTCTTTCCGCAGACTGACTCAAGAGGAAATCGATCAGGAATTGAGAGATCAGGCTCAAGAGCAGTCCATGCAGAATCAGACTATGTAGAGAGTGAGGTGGACTGGAAGACAGATAGGTCGGATGCCATATGGCTATCCAATTCATTGATTTATGTTCGGGTATCGGAGGTTTCCATTCCGGCTTGATGGCAACAGGTCATTTCGAGTGTGTTGGACACGCAGAAATAGACCCCAATGCAGCAAAGGCATATAAAGCCATCTACGGCGAAGAAGGAGGTTTGAACTATGGCGACCTGCGAAAAATTGACCCAAAAGAACTGCCCGACTTTCAGTTGCTCTGTGCCGGATTTCCTTGTCAAAGTTTCTCTGTTGCAGGGCGAAGACTCGGATTCCAAGATACAAGAGGTACTGTGTTCTTTGAGATTGCCCGAATCATCGCAGAGAAACGGCCTCCATTTCTACTCTTGGAGAATGTCCCCGGTTTGTTATCGCATGACGGCGGCAGGACGCTTACTACCATCTTCTCCTCGCTTGTTGAAAT
>JAGAMQ010000070.1 GCA_017624645.1 Oscillospiraceae bacterium | reverse complement strand
CTGCGCAAGGCTTTTTGACTTACTGCACAACTCGCACCCTGGAGTACCTTTGTACACCGACGGGTGCGAGTTGCTTGTCTTGACGGCTTTATTGACCTCTGTCAGCCTGCCGAAAAACAAGTTTTTCGACAGGCTGAGACCACCCTTTGGGTGGTCTGTTGATAAAAAGGCGGAGAGTGGGGATTCGTTTACATTTTGCTTTGCAAAATTAAGGTTTCGCGACCTCAAGCCGTCGCGAGCAACAGTCCACCGGACTGTTGCATTTATGATGTTCGAATCCCACACAGCCAAAAAGCAGACCACCCAAGGGGTGGTCTGCTTTTTGGCGGAGAGTGTGGGATTCGAACCCACGGTTCCTTGCGGAATCACCAGTTTTCAAGACTGGCTCCTTAAACCACTCGGACAACTCTCCGTGTGGGGCTAATCATATCACCTGCCGGCAGAAAAGTCAAGGTCACTGCTTCCTTTGCAGCTTCTCCTTAGTGCCGTCGGGGCGGACAATATAGGTGTTATCCAAATGACCGGTCAGACTTGCCTTTACAGAATCGATATAGATGCGGCGCAGCTTGTCCCGCTCTGCTGTTTCCTCGGGGGTTAATCCCTCTTGCTTAGCTTTTTTTGCCAGTTCGTTAATTCTTGCAATGACTTCGTTCATATCCATACTTATTACCTCTCATATATACCGGTGGATCACAATGCTGATACGACCCTTTTTGGTTTGTCCGTTTACCGATGCCAGCAGTATCTTCCCAAGACCTCTGACAGAAATTTTTTGTCCCTCTTCTACAGCTTTATCCGGCTTTTCGCAGGGCAATCCGTCAATGGCGGCACGGCCTGCGCAGATGTGCTGGGCGGCAGCACTGCGGGAGATCCGGAACCCGCTGGAGATTACACTGTCCAGCCGCACAGATGCCAGAGTGTCCCGAATCACCTTTGTTTCCGGTTGGGGGATGTTGACTTGAGACAGATCGATCCGTTCCAGGCGAACCTTGGTGTGGCCGGCACCTGAAAAGCTTTGCAAAAGGTAGGAGGCAATTTCTGTGGTGGTGAAGAAATCGCAGCTGCCTTTGTCGACGCAGATATCTCCCACGGATTCTCTGGTGATCCCGGCACCCATCAGTGCGCCAAGAAAATCCCGGTGGGTCAGACTGTCGCCCTGGTAAAAGGTTGCCCGCAGACACACAAGGGGGCAGTCCTCTGTGTAGAGGGCATCTTCATCCAAATAGTCGGGAAAATAAATGAGCATTTTTCGCTCTGCATCCTCATAGCCGCCGAAGCTGTATAGCCCATCCATATCACCGAAGAGAAATCTTGCCAGCTCCTGCTCCCGCAGGGAAAGAAAACCGGTGGATGCCATGATGTTTTTTCGCATCCCGGCATTGAGCTTGTCCCAAAGCTTGGCAAGGAGCAACCTGTCCTCGGGAGTTTTTGCGATCTTATCAATCTTGCTTCTGTCCATATCACTCACCAAAAGGTATTATACCACAGGATCGGTGCAATGCAAGGAAGTTTTTCTTGTGCCGGGGAAGAAAATGGGTTATAATGGCGTCAGGAAAGCAGGTGAAGCTATGGTAATCGGGATCATAGGTGCCGGTGCCTCGGGTATGGCGGCGGCTTTGGCAGCATCCCAGAACCCCAATGTGCAGGTGATCCTTTTTGAAAGGCAGGCACGGGTGGGCAGGAAGCTGCAGGCAACAGGCAACGGCAGATGTAACTTAACGAACCTCCATGCATTGGAAGGGGGCTACCATGGGCAGGATGCGGATTTTGCGCAGCCTGCACTACAGGCATTGCCCCCTGAAAGAACTCTGGATTGGTTTCGGTCTATGGGACTTTTTACGGTGGCAGAGGAGAGCGGGAGGGTGTACCCTTATTCCGATCAGGCAAACTCTGTGGTGGATGTGCTGCGGCTGGCATTGAACAAAGAAAATGTGACCCTGCGTACCGGCTTTGAAGTGCGCAGGCTGCGCAAAGAATGTGAAGGATTTCTCGTGGAAGGCAGTGAAGAAACTGTCTTTTGTAATAAAATTATCGTTGCCTGCGGCGGCTTGGCAGGCACCAAGCTTGGGGGCAGCATGTCCGGCTATCAGCTCCTTGGAAAGCTGGGGCACAGATCAACCCGTCTTCGTCCGGCTCTGGTGCAGGTGAAATGCGCATGGCCCGGTGTCTCGGCACTGAAAGGTGTCCGCGCCAATGCCCGGGTGCAGATCTGTCGGGACGGCGAATGTATCCGGGAAAGTACCGGAGAGGTGCAGTTTACCGAGTACGGGCTGTCCGGTCCTGTGATCTTTGAGGTGTCCCGGGATATGTGTCGGGGGGATGTGGCGGTTTTGGACCTTTTGTCCCAATGGGAGGAGGAAGTGCTGTACGGGGAACTGAAACGCCGGCAGAAGACCGCTTTGCCAGTGGAAGAGTTACTCACCGGCATCCTCCATAACCGGCTGGGTAGAGTGCTCACCAAAACTGCCGGGGTTCGCTGCAGCGGACTGGTCAGCGAACTTTCGGATAAGGACCTTACAGATGTGTGCCGTACCGTGAAAGCCCTGGAAATTACTTTGACAGAACCTTTGGGTATGGACAGCGCTCAGGTTACTGCCGGCGGTGTTCTCACCGGTGATTTTTGTCCGGATACCATGGAGAGTCGGCTGGTGCCGGGACTGTACGCCTGCGGCGAGGTGCTGGACATCGACGGCGATTGCGGTGGCTACAATTTGCAGTGGGCATGGAGCTCAGGGTACTGTGCTGGCAGCCACGGAGGAAAGGAAACCACATGATTCGATTAAGAGAGATATCCATGCCACCGGAACATTCTGTGGCGCAGCTTTCTTATGAAGCAGCAAGGATGTTGCGGATCCCCAATTCCAAGGTGCGCCGGGTACGACTGGTACGGCGTAGTATCGATGCCCGGAAGAAACCCCAGGTGCGCATCGTTTATACCGTGGATGTGCAGGTGGATGGGAATGAGGGCAAGATTCTGAAGCAGAGCGGCTGTAAGCGGGCAAGTCTTGCTCCTGTAAGTTATTATAAGCCTCCCCGTACTGCCGCAGAACCCCGACAGCGCCCTGTGGTGGTGGGGTTCGGTCCGGCAGGTATGTTTGCGGCACTGGTGCTGGCTTTGGCAGGATTGCGCCCCCTTGTGTTGGAGCGGGGTCAGGACGCTGTGACCCGTCACCAAAAGGTAGAACGCTTCTTTGCTACCGGAGAACTGGACCCCGGCAGTAATGTCCAGTTTGGGGAAGGGGGTGCCGGTACCTTTTCTGACGGTAAGCTCAACACCGGTGTAAACAATCCCCGGATTGGCTGGGTGTTGGAACAGTTGGTAGCAGCGGGCGCTGGTGAGGACATCCTTTTTGACGCAAAACCCCATGTAGGAACGGATGTGCTTATCAATGTGGTGCAGAATCTGCGCCACAGAATCCAGTCCCTTGGGGGCGAGATCCGATTTGGCAGCCGGGTTGCCGGACTGCAGTCCCAGGAGGGGAAGCTTTCAGCGCTGGTGCTGGATGACGGTGAGGTGATTCCGTGTGAACAGGCGATCCTTGCCATCGGTCACAGCGCAAGAGACACCTTCTCTATGCTACTGAATTGCGGGATCACCATGGAGCCGAAGCCCTTTTCCATGGGTGTGCGCATTGAGCATCCCCAAAGCATCGTCAACTGCGCCCAGTACGGAAAAGACGATCCGGTGCTGCCCCCGGCAGATTATAAGCTGGTCAGGCATCTGGAGGAGGAAACGGTTTATACCTTCTGTATGTGTCCCGGAGGCTATGTGGTGGCAGCGGCCTCGGAGGAGGGGGGCGTGGTCACCAATGGCATGAGCCTTTCTGCCCGTGACGGAAAAAATGCCAATGCAGCCTTGCTGGTGACTTTGCATCCCAGAGATTTCCCCGGAGAGGATCCTCTCTCCGGTGTCCGGTGGCAGCAGGAACTGGAAAGGCGGGCGTTCCTTGCAGGGGGCAGTAACTACCGCGCACCTGCCCAGCGGGTAGGGGACTTTTTGGACCGGCGTCCCAGTACGGATGCAGGCAGTGTGAAGCCTACCTACCGTCCCGGTGTCACATGGTGCGATCTTCATGATGTCTTGCCTGCCAAGATTACCGAGGCGCTTCATAAGGCGATTCCTGAGCTGGACCGGCAGTTAAAGGGCTTTGCTCAGGACGATGCGGTGCTGACGGCACCGGAGACCAGAAGCTCTTCTCCTGTTCGGATTCTCCGGGGAGAGGATAAGCAGTCCCTTTCCCTGGAAGGACTTTTTCCTGCAGGAGAGGGTGCCGGCTATGCCGGAGGGATCATGTCTGCCGCTGTCGACGGTATCGTCTGCGCTGAAGCTTTAATGGAAACATTGTAATTGCAAAACCTCCGGTTTTTTTAACCGGAGGTTTTTGTAAGGATAAGGATTGCACATACAACATGGATCGCAAGGAAAAGAGGAACGCCGATGCTGAATTTCGGATGGAGTGTTTTGTGACGGAAGAGCCGCATGCCCATGAGAATACCAAGGCTGCCGCCTACAGCAGCAATGCCCATCAGGACCTTCTCCGGGATGCGCCAAAGATTTTTCTTTGCCTTAAGCTTGTCCGCAAGCATAAGGAAGAACCCAAAAACATTGATTAGTAACAGGTAACCAAGCAGTAGCTTCATATTGATGCCTTTCTGGAGGGGAAAACTGTGAAAAAATGTTGGATCGTTGGATTTTTGGTTTTGCTTTTGTGCGGCTGCGGTGGGCAGCAGACCTTTGAGCCTGTTTTGGATGACTACGAGCTGCCGGTAGCAGCGCCGCTGCATGAGATTTCGGTGTCTTTGCCGGAGGATGCTGCGCAGCCTGTGCTGCAAAGCACGGATGCCGGCAGGCTGTATTTTTGTAACGGATATACCCTGTCTTTGCAGACCCTCTCCGGAGGAGACCTGGACCGGACGCTTCGCAGCATTACCGGGTATGGAAAGGATTCCCTTGCCCTGATTGCCACTGCGTATCAGGGAGCTGACCGTTATGAGTGTGCGTGGACTGCTGCCGGGGAGGGTGCCCAGCAGGTGGGAAGAGCCGTGGTGCTGGATGACGGAAGCAGTCACTATGTCGTAACGGTCATGGCGGATGCAGATGCGGCAGGCCAACTCCGGTCTGCATGGGACAGCCTGCTGGCATCGGTACGCCTTACGGATACTGATTGAGGGTTTTCTGACAAAGCTCCTTACATTGCTGCGCAACAGAAGCAGGATACAAAATTTGTGCTTTGTCCCCGAAGCCGATGATCCAGCTGAGGAACATGGGGGAAACCGCAACATTTACGGAAATATTGAAATGCTCCTGCCCGTCGGGGATCATCATAATATCCTTGCCGAACTGATCCATGACGGCGTTAATAAGACCGGTGTGAAACCGTAGTTTCACACCGACGGTGTCGCCGGAATACATCTGGAACAGCCGGTTGGCATGAACGATGAGATTCTTGCCGGTAAGCTCCGGACAGGGAACACGTTTTTCCTGTATCAGACAGATACTATCCATTCGGTCCGCCCGGTAGGAGGTGATGCCGTGACGGTCTGAATAAGCAAGTAAATAGCAGTGCTCATTATCCTGGCACAGTCCGTAAGGACTTGCCAGGTATTCTTTTTCTCTGTATGCACGCTGTCCGTGGATATCCCAGTCGAAGTAGCGGAAGCTGATCTGCAGGTCTTTTGCGATGGCCTCCTGAATGATATCCACATTATAGTAGATGGACTCGTTCATGCTTTTGATCCGCCCGGAAACCATCACATTGCGCTGAATCAGCTGGGCATCGGTGTCCGTTCCGCAGAGATTGCAGAGCTTTTTGATCAGTTCCCGGGACTTGCGCTCCGTCAGATATTTGCTGGACAGAACCGCGTCAATGAGAAGCTTCAGTTCGGACTGCTGAAACTCCCGGGGAGAGGCTATGTAATAGCCGCCGTCACGGCCCTTGATGGATACAATGTCCATGCCGTAGGCAATGAGGGCTTCTATGTCGGAATAAATGGATTTCCGGTCAGCGGAAATGCCGTTTTCCCGAAGCATGGCGATAATGTCGGCGGTCTTGACAGGATGATCCTTGTGAGAATGTTTTTGCAGATAGTCCATTATAAAGAGAATCTTCTGTTTTTGGTTTTCGGATTTTGCCAAGGGGAACACCTCCGGAAGACTTTTTCTTCAGTATATCACAGAAGCAGGGAAAAAGGGAATGGAGAATTTGCATTTTTGCACAAAATATGATAGGATACATAGAAAAAGGAGGAAGCTGTATGCTGTATCTCGGATGTCACCTCTCGGCAAGTGCCGGGAATCTGGAAATGGTCAAAACTGCCCAGTCCATCGGAGCAAATACCTTTGCTTTTTTTACCCGCAATCCCCGGGGAAGCAGGGCAAAGAAAGAGGATCCCATTGACTGTGAGAAGGCCGTGCAGGCGCTGAAGGCTGCAAGCTTCGGACCTTTGGTTGCCCACGGTGCGTATACGATGAATCTTTGTACCGCCGACCCGGAGGCAAGACGGTTTGCGGCAGAAGTGCTCTGCGATGATCTTCGCAGAATGGCACGGCTGCCCGGAAACTACTATAATTTTCATCCCGGCAGCCATGTGGGACAGGGAGTGGAAACCGGTATCAGTCAGATCTGCGATGCGTTGAAGTTGGCACTGGCACCGGGGTATCCGGTGACAGTCCTGCTGGAGACAATGGCAGGAAAGGGCAGCGAGATCGGTGGTCGCTTTGAGGAGTTAAAGGCGATTATGGACGGTGTGGGCAGCAATGAAATAGGCGTATGTCTGGATACCTGCCATGTCAGTGACGGCGGTTACCCCATTGTGGAGGATCTAGACGGGGTGCTGGCAGAATTTGATCGGATCATTGGGCTTGATAAGCTGAAGGCACTGCATATCAACGATTCCAAAAATCCCTTTGGTAGCCACAAGGACCGCCATGCTCCCATTGGTGAGGGCAGCCTGGGACTTGAGGCGTTTCGGCAGGTGGTGAACCATCCGGTGCTAAAGGGCCTTCCTATGATACTAGAAACGCCCCAAGAGCTTCCCGGCTATGCTCAGGAGATTGCGCTGCTGCGCAGTCTCGAGGAATAACAACCATACTTTTTGGAAGGAGGTGACGGTATGAATTATGTGTCTGCGATTTTAGATGCACAGGATGTTTACATCCGTGTCTTTATTGGTGCTCTGCGCTGGATCGCTCCGGTGCTGGCGTTTGTGCTGCTTTTTCGGTGTATCAAATCCCTGCTGACCTTTCGCCGGGAACCGGAGATTTGGGCGTGGCTGAATCTTGCCGGTGGCAGAAAACTGTCCGTCACCCACTGGGAGAATGTGATCGGCAGAAGCAAAAAGAGTGATATTGTCATCGACTTTGCCGCAGTATCCCGAACCCATGCGGTTTTGACCCGGTATGATGACGGAAGCTGGCTGATAAGGGACGCCCATTCCAAAGACGGCGTCTTTGTGAATGGAACCAAAATTTCTGCCCACGCCCTGCAACCAGAGGATGTGATCTCCATTGGCGGTGTGGAAATGGTGCTGCAGCCTATTTCCCGTCGGCAGGAGCAGCGCCTTGCCCAGCTGCGGACCAAAGCATCTTCCTTAATGAGCGGCTTTGTCAATGTGTTTTTGCTCACAGTGTTCCAGCTTCTGTGCTGTCTGGCATTTTTGCTCGGCGGAGAGGAGGGCACCGCCCAGTCTGTACTCATGGGCTTTGGGGGGCTGATGGTTCTTCAGTGGCTTTTGCTGCTGTTTTATGTGTGCATCCGCAGAACATCCTATGAGGTGGAGACCATTGCTTTCTTCCTTTGTACAATGGGTATGGCAGCGATCGCCACAGTGGCGCCGGAGGAGGCTGTCAAGCAGTTGATCGCCGTGGTCATGGGCATGGCTGCCTTTTTGCTGGTTGGTTGGTCGTTGCGGGATCTGGAACGGGCAAAGAAAATGCGATATGTGGCAGCGGTTGCCGGTGTCGCGTTTCTGCTGATTACATTGGTTTTCGGTAAAGAGTACTACGGTGCTAAAAACTGGCTGATCATCGGCCCGCTTTCTCTGCAGCCTTCGGAACTGAGTAAGGTGTGCTTCGTATTTGTTGGCGCATCCGCCATGGACAGAATTGTGAACAAGCGGAATCTTTTGCTGTTCATTGTCTATTCTGCCGCCATCTGCGGCTGCCTTGCCCTTATGAATGATTTCGGTACGGCACTGATCTTTTTCTGTGCATTCCTTGTGATTGCCTACATGCGTTCCGGAAGTGTCGGCACCATCGGTCTTGCCGTATCGGCACTGGGGTTTGCCGGTGTGGTGGCACTGAAAATTGCGCCCCACGCCTTGCGCCGCTTCTCTTCCTGGCGGCATATTTGGGAAATGCCCCTGACCGGCGGTTATCAGCAGACAAGGGCGCTGATGTGTATGGCATCCGGCGGCTTGTTGGGTCTGGGTGCCGGACAGGGTTGGATGAAGCATGTGCTTGCGACGGATTCTGATGTGGTTATTGCCACCATCGGCGAAGAATGGGGCATTATCATGGTGTTAATGCTGATCCTTGCCGTGGTGGCACTGGCGGTGTTTGCGGTTCGTTCTGCGGCAGTGGGACGCAGTAGCTTTTATGTCATCGGTGCCTGCACTGCCGCCAGTATTCTGCTGGTGCAGACCATCCTTAACGCCTTGGGAACGGTAGATGTACTGCCCCTTACCGGTGTGACTCTCCCATTTCTCTCCAACGGCGGCTCCAGTATGATCTGCTCCTGGGGACTTTTGGGATTTATCAAAGCGGCGGACACCCGACAGAACGCCAGCTTTGCTGTGAAATTGACAAAAAAGGGGGTGGAGGACACCGATGAATAGACTTGCGGGCAGAGCATGGGTGACCATCATTCTCGCCATAAGCTTGCTGGCGGGTTTTGCGTTTTTTATTGTGGAATATTTTATTGAATCCGAGGATTGGGTCGTGTTCTCCGGTTCTCCTCATGTTTACAACGGCTCTAACATCGGCTGCGGCGTGGCTACAGACCGGGACGGCGTGTTGCTCTTGGATTTAAGCGGGGAGAGGACGTACTCTTCCTCAGAAGCCATTCGTAAGGCAACGGTGCACTGGGTGGGAGACCGTAAGGGCAGTGTCAGCGCCCCGGCTTTGTCCCATTATTCAGCGGAACTCGCCGGTTACAATGTGTTTTCCGGGCTTTACAACTACGGCAACGCAGCTTCTGTGGCAACCTTGACCCTGTCGGCACAGGTGCAGACGGTGGCGCTGGAGGCACTGGGAAATCGAAAGGGTACGGTTGCGGTGTACAATTACCGGACAGGGGAATTGATCTGCGCGGTGACAACGCCCACCTATGACCCGGACAATGTGCCCCAGATCCAGGAGGACAGTCAGACAAATCTTGAGGGAATGTATGTAAACCGGTTTACCCAGTCTACCTATATCCCCGGTTCGATCTTTAAAATTGTAACCTTGGCGGCAGCATTGGAAACTATCCCGGATATTCAGGAGCAAACTTTTGTATGCAAGGGAAAGCTGACCATTGGGGATGGAAAGGTGACCTGTGAGCATACCCATGGAACGCAGACCCTTAAAAAAGCCTTCCGGAATTCCTGCAACTGCGCCTTTGCCCAGTTGGCACAGCAGCTGGGGGGAGAAGTGCTGGAGAGATATTGCCAGCAGTTTGGCGTGTTGGATAGTGTGCATTTTGATGGTATCACCACCGCTTCCGGCAATATTGAAGCAGCAGGTGCTACAGAGGTCAATATGGCGTGGAGCGGTATCGGTCAGTATAAAGACCAGATTAACCCCTGCGGATTTATGACCTTTGTGGGTGCCATTGCGGCTGGCGGCAAGGGTGTACAGCCCCATCTGATAGACCGGATCAGCGCCGACAGCTTTGATACCTATGAGGCGGAAGCGGAAACCGGTAAGCTGCGAATGTCCCACAGTACGGCACAGATCCTACGGGAGTATATGCGTTATAATGTTTCCGACAAGTACGGGGATGAAAATTTCCCGGGATTACAGGTCTGTGCCAAAACAGGAACAGCGGAAGTGGGAGGAGAAAAACGCCCGAACGCCATGCTGGCAGGTTTTGTGGAAGATGAACAATATCCCTTGGCGTTTATAGCCGCTGTTGAGGACGCAGGATACGGCTCCGAAGTGTGTATTCCTATTATATCAAGGGTTTTGACAGAATGTGTCCAGGTTCTCTCCTGAAACCATTGTGCGATTTACACAAAAACAGGAGAAAAGCTTATCTGCATTTAGTGTATTTTCTGTGGTTGACAAATGTTCACCGTAGAGATACAATGGTTGCATAATTCCTGAACCGTTCCCATATGGGACAGGATCAAATTCAGATAAGGAAAGGGAGAACTGATTATGAAAAAGTTTCTCGCATTTGTACTGACTGCCGCTATGGTGGTTGCAATGTTCGCTGGCTGCGCCGCAGGCACTGCCTCTGATGGCTATACTGCCAACAACACTGAGTATGTTATCGGCGTGTCCGGCCCTCTGACCGGTGATGCCGCTATCTACGGTCAGGCTGTGGCCAACGCCGCCAAGATGGCTGTTGAGGAGATCAACGCCGCCGGCGGTCTCAACGGTATTAAGTTCAAGCTGGTTGCTGTGGATGATATGCATGATGCTGCAAAGATCTCCACCAACTATTCCTCTCTGCTTGAGGGTGGCATGCAGCTGTCTCTGGGCACCGTTACCACTGCTCCCGGTATGGAGTTCAAGAACCTTGCCAAGGATGACAATGTGTTTTTCCTGACTCCCTCCGCCTCCGGCGACAAGATTCCCGAGTTTGACAACGGTTTCCAGATGTGCTTTGCCGACGGCAACCAGGG
>JAGAMQ010000069.1 GCA_017624645.1 Oscillospiraceae bacterium | reverse complement strand
GGTGGCCATTGCCAGGGCCCTGGTGAACCGGCCCAAGGTGCTTCTGCTGGACGAACCCCTTGCCGCACTGGATCTGCGTCTGCGTAAGGATATGCAGAACGAGCTGAAGCGGATCCAGCAGGTCATGGGCATCACATTTGTGTATGTGACCCACGATCAGGAAGAGGCACTGTCCATGTCGGATACGGTGGTTGTCATGGACAAGGGCCGGATCCAGCAGATCGGCAGACCTGAGGATATTTATAACGAACCGAAAAACGCCTTTGTTGCCGACTTCATTGGCGAAAGTAACATTCTCGACGGTGTGATGCTGGCAGATTATAAGGTGCGTTTCTTTGGAAGGACCTTCCAATGCCTGGATGCGGGCTTCGCTCCCAACGAACCGGTGGATGTGGTCATCCGCCCGGAGGACATCGACTTTGTGCCCCCGGAGGAAGGACACCTCACCGGCACCGTCACCTCCGTGACCTTCAAGGGACTGAACTACGAAATCATCGTAGACTTCCACGGCTTCAAGTGGCTGATCCAGACCACAGACTATCAGGCTGAAGGAACCACTGTTGGTATCCGTCTGAACCCGGAGGATATTCACATTATGCACAAGAGTGAATATTCCGGTCAGTTTGGTGACTACAGCTCCTACTCTGCGGAGTATGACGAGCTGACGGAGGATGCCGGTGATGAAGAAGAATAAGTCCGTCCTCCTGACCACGCCCTACATTCTTTGGATGGTGGTCTTTACCCTGATCCCCCTGGGTGTGGTGGCGTACTATGCCTTTACCGACAGCCCCACCACAGGCAATTTCACCTTTGCCAACCTGCAGGAATTGGGCAATTATCTGCCGGTCCTGTGGCAGTCCATCTGGTACAGCATCGTTTCCGCTGTTATTTGCCTGCTCATCGGCTATCCTGTGGCCTATTACATTGCCCACAGACCTCCCATGGTGCAGAAGATCCTGTACATGCTGGTGATGCTGCCCATGTGCATGAGCTTTTTGCTGCGGACCTTGGCATGGGTGGGCCTTTTGCAGGATACCGGCATCATCAATACCCGCTTGGGCAAGCTGGGCATCGGTCCTTTGCCCCTGATCCGGAACTCCGGTGCGGTGATTCTGGGCATGGTGTACAACTATCTTCCCTATATGATCCTGCCCCTGTATGCTATCATCGTCAAGATCGACCACCGGCTCATTGAGGCTGCGGAGGACCTTGGCTGCACCCCCTTGCAGGTATTTACCAAGGTGATCCTGCCTTTTAGTGTGCCGGGAATCCTGTCCGGCATCACCATGGTGTTTGTGCCGGCGGTATCCACCTTCTATATTTCCCAAAAGCTGGGTGGCACCGACACGGTGCTCATCGGCGACGTCATTGAGCGGCAGTTCAAGCAAGGCAATAACCCTAATCTGGGTGCTGCTTTGAGTCTTGTCCTGATGCTCCTGGTGTTTGTCTGCACCGGCATCATGAACCGCTTTGGCTCAGATGAGGAAGGCGGTGTAGTGGTATGAAAAAAGCAAACCGGATCATTACCATCCTTATTTTCATCTTCCTGTATATCCCCATGGCGGTATTGGTGGTGGCATCCTTCAACACCGGCAAGGATATCACCCAGTTTGAAGGCTTCACCCTTTCCCGATATGCGGAGCTTTTCCGGGATGCCCAACTTCTGCGTCTTCTGGGCAATTCCCTTCTGATCTCCGTTCTTGCCAGCGGCATCTCCACGGTTCTCGGCACCTTGTCCGCCGTGGGTATTTACCGGCTGAAGCCGAAAATGCGCCGGGTGGTTATGAGTCTGACCAACATTCCCATGACCAATCCGGATATCGTCACCGGTGTTTCCCTTTCCCTGCTCTTCGTCTTTATCGGCGGGAGGTTACTGGGGCAAAAGGAAAGCCTGACCTTCTGGACACTGCTCATTGCCCATGTGACCTTCGGGCTTCCCTATGTGATCCTGAATGTGATGCCCAAGCTGCAGCAAATGAATCCCGCTTTGCAGGATGCGGCGCTGGATCTGGGCTGTACGCCACTGCAGGCATTTTTCAAGGTCACCATCCATGAGATCATGCCCGGTATGATCGCCGGTGCCATCATGGCCTTTACCATGAGCCTTGACGATTTCGTCATCAGCTACTTTGTCACCGGCTCCGATTTCATGACCCTGCCGGTGGAGATCTACTCCCTGACCAAAAAGCCCATCCAGCCCAAGATCTACGCCATGTTCACCCTGCTGTTCCTGCTGATCTTTGTGCTGATGGTAACAATGAACGTGATTCAGGTCCGTGGGGAGCAGCAAAAACACCGCCGCAGAGCTATCTCTGACAGTAAAGCTGTGCGGATCATAAAGGTTGCCGCAGCAATTGCGGCAGCTGTGGCGATTTTGGTGGGAATGGCCTTTCTCATCCTCCCCTCTCTCCAGCCCAAGATCACCCTCAATGTATACAACTGGGGGCAATATATGGCACGGGGTGAGGATGGCAGCACAGACATCATTGCCGCCTTCGAGGAAAAGTATCCCCATATCAAGGTCAATTACACCACTTACGATTCCAATGAGATCATGTATTCCAAGCTGTCTGGCGGCGGTGTTGCCATTGATGTGGTCTTCCCCTCTGACTACATGATCGCCCGGATGATCCAGGAAAACATGCTGTTGGAGCTGAACTTCGACAACATTCCCAACTATCAGTATATCGACGAAAGCTTCCTGGATACTGCCTACGACCCGGAGAACAAGTACTCCGTCCCCTATACCTGGGGCACCGTGGGCATCATCTACAACACCAAGTATGTGGATGAAGCCGATGTTACCGGCTGGGAGCTGATGTGGAATGAGAAGTACGCAGGAAAGATCCTGATGTTCGACAATTCCCGGGACGCCTTCGGTATCGCTCAGTTCCTGCTGGGTGAAGATATCAACACCACCGACAAGGCCGTTCTGGACGCCACCGCCGCAAAGCTTAAAGAGCAGAAGCCTGTGCTGCAGCAGTATGTCATGGACCAGATCTACTCCACCATGGAAAACGAAGAAGCATGGATCGCCGCTTACTATGCCGGCGACTGCATGACCATGATGGAAAACAACGAGGATCTTGCCTTCTACCTGCCGGAGAATCAGGGCTTCAATATGTTCATTGATGCCGCCTGTATCCCCACCTGCTGCAAGGAAAAGGAAGCGGCAGAGCTGTTCATCAATTTCCTGTGCGAACCGGAAATTTCCGCAGCCAACATGGATTGGGTCTGCTACAGCACCCCCATTTCCGCTGCCAAGGAATATCTGGACGAAGAGACGGTCAACGATCCCGTTGCCTATCCCAGCGAAGAAATACTGAAAAACGGTGTCAGCTTTGCTTACCTGCCTGAGGAGATCTCCCGGTATACGGAAAGCCTGTTTATGCAGGTACGAAACAGTTAAAAAGAAAGACAGTCTTACCCGGTGTAAGACTGTCTTTTTATTAGAAAAAGTTTGTTTATCCCTCTGCTAAAATCCGGGGGCAGGAAATTCAGGTATGCCTGCCCCCGGGGTAATTTTATTACTGCAGGTGTGCCTCGTTAATGAGGATGTGGACATCGTCCAGCTGCTTTTGGGATACGGTTGTGGGCGCATCCATCATCAGATCCTGTGCGGTTTTGTTCATGGGGAAGGTAATAACCTCACGAATCGATTCCTCACCGCACAGCAGCATCACGATCCGGTCGATGCCGGGTGCTGCGCCTGCGTGGGGAGGTGCGCCATAGGTAAAGGCGTTGTACATTGCAGGGAACTTCGCCTTCACATCCTCTTCGCCCAGACCCACCATCTGGAAAGCCTTGACCATGATCTCGGGATCGTGATTACGGACAGCACCGGAGGCGCTTTCGTAGCCGTTGACCACCAGATCGTACTGGTTGGCGTTGATGGCAAGGAGCTTCTCGGTATCCCCCGCGGCAGCCTCCAGAGCTTCCTTTCCACCCTGGGGCATGGAGAAGGGATTGTGGCAGAACTCCAGCTCGCCGGATTCTTCGCCCAGCTCGTACATGGGGAAGTCCACGATCCAGCACATGGCGTACTGCTCTTCGTCGAAGTGACCGGGCAGGCGCTTACCCATCATGGTGCGGATGACACCGGCTGTCTTCTGTGCGGCGGACTTCTTGCCTGCTGCCATACAGAAGAAGCTGCCGGGCTTCAGATCCAGCTTCTGCGTCAGTGCATCCTTCTGCTCCGTGAGGAACTTGGAAACACCGCCGGTAAGCTCACCGTTTTCGTCTACCTTACACCAGCAGGCCTTGTTGCCGGTCTGAACCTCCACATCGTTCAGGAGCTTATCGATCCACTTTCTGCCCTGATCGAAGTTGTCCACCACAACCGCCTTGACGGTGGCGTTCTGGAAGGGTCCGAACTCGCAGCCTGCCACTTCGGCAGTGATGTCCTGCACCTCCAGATCGATACGCAGGTCCGGCTTGTCAGAGCCGTAGCGCTCCATAGCCTCATTGAAGGGGATCCGGCGGAAGGGGTAGGAAGAAACTCTGTCGTATTTGCCGTACTTGCAGAAGATGGGCTGCAGCACCTCTTCCAGGGTGGAAAGCACATCGTCCTGGGTAGCAAATGCCATTTCCATATCCAGCTGATAGAACTCGCCGGGAGTACGGTCGGCACGGGCATCCTCATCACGGAAGCAGGGTGCGATCTGGAAATAGCGGTCAAAGCCGGAGGTCATCAGCAGCTGCTTGAACTGCTGGGGAGCCTGGGGCAGCGCATAGAACTTGCCGGGGTGATTCCGGGCAGGCACCAGATAGTCACGGGCACCCTCGGGAGAAGATGCGGTGAGAATGGGAGTGGTGATCTCCAGGAAGCCGTGGTCGGTCATGGCAGCACGGATGGCAGCCACCACCTGGCAGCGCAGGATAATGTTCTTCTTGACAGCGGGATTCCGCAGGTCCAGATACCGGTACTTCAGACGGGTATTCTCGTCAGCATCACGGCTTTTGTTGATTTCAAAGGGCAGCTGGTTGTGGTGGCACTTGCCCAACACCTTGATGTCAGTGGGGACCACCTCGATCTCGCCGGTAGCCTGCTTGGGATTCTTGCTCTCACGCTCCCGGACGGTGCCGGTGACCTGAATGGTGGTCTCCTTGTTCAGAGCCTTGATGATTCCCATCATTTCGGCAGTTTCCACCACCACCTGAGTAGTACCGTAGTAGTCACGCAACACAAGGAACGCAAAGTTTGCGCCTACCTCACGGACGTTTTCCATCCATCCTGCCAAAGTGACATTTTTGCCTGCATCGACAAGGCGCAGCTCGCCGCAGGTATGTGTTCTGGATTGCATCATAGCCATATCCCCTTGTTGTGTAATTTATCAATTAATTCTCTCATAAAATCAAAAAAAAGTCAATGATAAAGAAAGGGCCCCGGCAGGATGCAGAGGGCGCAGCGGGTAACCGTTGCCTGTCACATGTCTGAACCGTCCGGTGCAACCCTTTTTCACCCGCAAATTCCACAAAAAACCCTCGCACCTGAAAAATTTTATGTATATACTATGAAAAAGTCGTTATTTTTGTATTTTTTAGATTGATTTTATGGAGATTTTGACATACAATAGGCGATAGTTTACCGGCAACCTCTGAAAGCCTTTTTTTCCTGATTTTAGAAGGAGATTTTGCTCCAAGTTTTCTTTGGGAAAACCCTGACTGCCTTGTGTATCCGGAACTTTTCCAAAGGGGAATTTGGGGCAAAAGAACTGCCCAAATCGCAGAAGGAACGTTTCAGAGATGCCCTATCATTGGAGTGGAAGCCATGCTGAACATTGTACTGGTGGAACCGGAGATCCCTCAGAACTGCGGTAACATCGCCCGGACCTGCGCCGCCACCGGTGCAAGGCTCCATCTGATCCGCCCCCTGGGCTTTGACATTTCCGACAAGGCTGTCAAACGGGCCGGACTGGATTACTGGCATTTGGTGGAAGTCTTTGACTATGAAAACCTAGAGGACTTTTTCCAAAAAAACGAAGTGAAGCAAATGTGGTGTCTGTCCACAAAAGCACCTCAAAGCTATACCGATGCCGTCTTTGAGGATGGATGCTACCTGTTCTTCGGAAAGGAGACCAAGGGTCTGCCGGAGGATTTTCTGGAAGCACACAGGGATCGTTGTATCCGCCTGCCCATGCGTGAGCAGGCACGGAGCCTGAACCTAAGCAACAGTGTTGCCATTACAGTATACGAAGCCCTACGGCAGCTGGATTTTCCCGGTCTGCAGGATTACAGAAAAATGAAAGGCTAACGCCTAAAAATGGAGGAATAGATTATGAACTACAACAAAAAGTCCATTGAGGACATTCAGGTTGCCGGCAAGCGCGTGCTGTGCCGCTGCGATTTCAATGTCCCCACCAAGGACGGCAAAATCACCTCTGACAAGCGGATTGTTGCCGCCATGCCCACCATTGAGTACCTTGTGAATCAGGGCGCTAAGGTGATCCTGTGCTCCCACATGGGCAAGCCCAAGGGCGAGTGGAAGCCCGAGCTGAGCCTGAAGGTCGTGGCAGAGCGCATCAGCCAGCTGTTGGGCAAGGAGGTCATCATGGCTTCCGATGTAGCCGGTGAGGATTCCAAGGCAAAGGCTGCCGCTTTGCGCGACGGCGATGTAATGCTGCTGGAGAACACCCGTTATATCAAAGGCGAGACCAAGAACGATCCCGAGCTGAGCAAGGCTCTTTCTGAGCTGGCTGACATTTTCGTCAACGACGCTTTCGGCACCGCCCACCGCGCCCACTCCTCCACTGCCGGCGTGGCCGACTACCTGCCCGCTGTTTCCGGCTACCTGGTTCAGAAGGAAGTTTCCATCATGGGCAAGGCACTGGCTAACCCCGAGCGTCCCTTCGTGGCTATCCTGGGCGGCGCAAAGGTCTCCGACAAGCTCAACGTTATCAATAACCTTTTGGAGAAGGTGGACACACTGATCATCAGCGGCGGTATGGCCTACACCTTCCTGGCTGCTCAGGGCTATAACGTGGGCAAGTCCCTGGTAGACAACGAGAAGCTGGAGTACTGCAAGGAAATGATGGCAAAGGCCGAGGCCAAGGGCGTTAAGCTCCTGCTGCCTGCCGATACCGCCGTTGCAGATTCCTTCCCCAACCCCATCGATGCCCAGCTGGCTGTTGACTATGTTGACTGCACCGCCATCCCCGAGGCCAAGATGGGTCTGGACATCGGTCCCAAGGCTTGCGAGGCCTTTGCCGCTGCTGCAAAGGCTGCCAAGACCGTAGTATGGAACGGCCCCATGGGCGTGTTTGAGAATCCCACCCTTGCCAAGGGCACCATTGCCGTGGCACAGGCCCTGGCTGACAGCGAGGCTGTGACCATCGTCGGCGGCGGCGACAGCGCTGCTGCCTGTGAGCAGCTGGGCTTTGCGGATCAGATCACCCACATTTCCACCGGTGGCGGTGCTTCCCTGGAATTCCTGGAAGGTCTGGAGCTTCCAGGTATCGCCTGCCTGCAGGACAAGTAATTAAAGTCTTAATCCCATGCACCGGGGCGGTGCTTCCGCCCCGGTTTCCCCAATACATAACTTTATAACTTTGTAAATTCACATCGCCCAGCGATGCGTATATATATGGAGGTAAGAAAATGAACAGAAAGTACCGTAAGACCGTCATTGCCGGCAACTGGAAAATGAACAAGACTCCCAGCGAGACCAAGGAGTTCATGGCACAGCTGAAGAGCATCCTGCCTAAGGGCCGCTGGTGTGATATCGCTCTGTGTGTCCCCGCCGTGTGCATCCCCGCTGCTGTCCGCGCCATGCGTGAGACCCGGGTAGGAATCGGCGCAGAGAACGTCAATGCCAACCCCAGCGGTGCCTACACCGGCGAGATCGCTGCCAACATGCTGGTGGATGCAGGCTGTAAGTATGTGATCATCGGCCACTCCGAGCGCCGTGCCATGGGCGAAACCGATGCAGATGTCAATGCAAAGGTCCTCGCAGCCCTGCAGGAAGGTCTGATCCCCATTATGTGCTGCGGTGAGACCCTGGAGCAGCGGGAGGCCGGCATCACTGCCGAGCACATCGCTATGCAGATCAAGCTGGGTCTGCAGAATGTGACCGAGGAAAAGATTCGTAAGGTAGTCATCGCCTACGAGCCCATCTGGGCCATCGGCACCGGCAAAACTGCTACCCCCGAGCAGGCAGAAGAGGTCTGCGAAAGTATTCGTACCGTGGTACGCAAGCTGTACTCCTCCAAAAACGCCCGGGCTATCTCCATCCTGTACGGTGGCTCCATGAACGAGAAGAACGCCTACGAGCTGCTGGCTCAGCCTGACATTGACGGCGGTCTCATCGGCGGTGCCTCTTTGGTGCCCGAGAAGTTCGT
>JAGAMQ010000068.1 GCA_017624645.1 Oscillospiraceae bacterium | reverse complement strand
TTCCACCGTATGGTATTGCAGGCCCAGGGAAAGGTCCTTCTGGATTTTTGGGCTGCCTGGTGCGGACCCTGCCAGCGCATTGCCCCCTTGGTGGAAGCTGTAGCAGAGGAAAACCCGGAAATCCTTGTGGGCAAGGTGGATGTGGACACCGATCCCCAATT
Source organism: Oscillospiraceae bacterium (assembly GCA_017624645.1). Taxonomy (GTDB): domain Bacteria; phylum Bacillota; class Clostridia; order Oscillospirales; family Oscillospiraceae; genus Faecousia. The sequence goes on along the minus strand of JAGAMQ010000068.1, from coordinate 4,664 downwards.
GGCTGTCCGGTTCGGTATTACCAGCATCCCTACCCTGTTGGTTTTGGAAAACGGACAGGTCACCGGCAAGCTCATCGGCTATCAGCCTATGGAAAAAATTGCACAATTGCTGAAATAATCAGATCCGCATAGGCAATCCCTATGCGGATCTTTCGTTACAGTTCAATAAGTTCGTATTCCCGGGAGCCAAGTTTCAAGCCGGCGGCGGCCTCGATGGTATGCACGCCGTTGCGACTTTCGATCCGCTCAATGAGATGTGCCTTGCCGGGATCGTCGCTGGCATACACCAGGTCCAGGCACGCCTGGTCGATGGCAACGGGATCATCGCTTACCAGCACACCAATATCGGCAATGCAGGGATCCTCCGCCACAGCGCAGCAGTCACAATCTACACTCATGTTCTTCATCACATTGACATACACGATCTCATTTTTGAAAAACGCCATCACAGACCCTGCGGCATCTGCCATAGACTCCAAAAAATACTCCCGGTCAGACTTCCAGGGATTTGTGGGATCCCCCGCTCCGTGGATATACTTCTTGCCGTAAGCAGAAGCAAAACCGATGGACAGCTGCTTCAGCGCGCCGCCGTAGCCACCCATGGGATGTCCCTTAAAATGGGACAGAATCAGGGCGCTGTCATAATTTTCCATATCCTTGCCTACAAAATTCTTCCGGATCCGGATTCCGTTGGGGATAGACAGCTCCATGTCCGGTCCCTGGGCATCCAGCAGGTCAACGGAGAACATGGGACTCCAGCCATGGTCCTGAAAGGTCTGCATATGCCGCTGGGTGGTGTTTCGTCCCCCCTTATAAGCCGTATTACATTCTACCACAGTGCCGCCTACATGCTCAACCATAGGCTTCCAAAAATCCGGACGCAGGAAATTCTGATTCCCCGGCTCGCCGGAATGAACCTTCACCGCCACGCTGCCGGGAAGCTTTTTGCCCAGTTCCCGGTACAGCCGCACCACGGACTGGGGCGTGATCTCACTGGTAAAATAAACTTTTGCTTTCATTCGATCCCCTCCTTTGGTTTTATTATACACGCAGATATCCTCCGGTGCAACCCTTTTTCGATGGGATAAGCCCCACAGGTTGTGATACAGTCACAGCAAGGAGGGATCTGTATGAAAACAAACTGGAAAAAGCTGCTGATCTGCATTGCCATCCCCTTGGCAGTGGGAGGGCTTTCCGCTCTGGTCACAGGAAACACCATGGAGCGCTTTCAGGAGCTTGTGAAGCCGCCTCTGTCTCCCCCGGGTTGGCTGTTTCCCGTGGTATGGACGATTCTGTATGCCTTAATGGGGTGGGCAAGCTACCGGATACTGGAATCCGACGCCCCGGACGAGGAAAAGAAAAAGGCGCTGATTCTTTACGGTATACAGCTTTTGCTGAATTTCATCTGGTCCCCGGTTTTCTTCCGGTGGGAGATGCGGCTTACCGCTTTCTTTATTCTCCTGGCACTTTGGCTTGCCATTTATCTGACCATGCGCAAATTCGCCACCATTGACGAAACCGCTGCGGATCTTCTTCTGCCCTACATTCTTTGGGTCACTTTTGCCGCCTACTTAAATCTGGGGATTTTTTTGTTGAATTAGGACTACCCAAACAGGACATACTGTGCTATATTGTAATTACCAAAATATAGGAGGTATGACCTATGGCAAACAAATATGCAGGCACCCAAACCGAAAAAAATCTGATGGCCGCCTTCTCCGGTGAGTCCGAGGCAAGAAACAAGTACACCTACTTTGCATCCAAGGCAAAGAAGGAGGGCTTTGAGCAGATCGCTGCCCTGTTTCTGAAGACTGCGGACAACGAGAAGGAGCATGCCAAGCTGTGGTTCAAGGAACTGGAAGGCATCGGCGACACCGCCCAGAATCTCCAGAGCGCTGCTGAGGGCGAAAACTACGAATGGACCGACATGTACGCAGGCTTTGCCAAGACCGCTGAGGAGGAAGGCTTCCCCGAACTGGCTGCCCGGTTCCGTCTGGTGGCTGAAGTGGAAAAGCACCACGAGGAGCGCTATCGCAAGCTGCTGCAGAATGTGCAGACCCTGCAGGTCTTTGAGAAGAGCGAAGTCAAGATCTGGGAGTGCCGCAACTGCGGTCATATTGTGGTCGGTACCAAGGCTCCCGAGGTCTGCCCCACCTGCAACCATCCCCAGGCTTTCTTCGAAGTAAACGCGGAGAACTATTGACCGTCTCCCACAAGGTAAAGAAAAACCCCGGTGCCGCAGTGGGCGGCACCGGGGTTTCCACGAAAAGAGAGAGGTAAGAAAATGAAAAAGATAAACTACTGATTACGTGACCATTATACCAATCTTTTCCATTTTTTCAACCCTATATTTAGAGAAAATCCTCTGCTCACGGTAGAATTTGCGCCATGGTTTTTGTGCGTTATGCACAATTATCTCTCGCCCGCGCCACAGACAATTCCCAGTTATCCACCTCAAACAACCGTACTCATTGGGCTGCTTGGAGCAATGTATGAAACACAGGTGTCCCATGGCATCTGCCGGCAGCTCAACTGTGTAATTGGGTCTGGGTCCTATACAGCTTGGCGTAGATTCCGTCCTTTTCCAGCAGCTGGCTATGAGTTCCCTCCTCTGCGATAACTCCGTCGGCAACGGCAATGATCCGGTGAGCGGCACGGATGGTGGACAACCGGTGGGCAATGATCAGGGTCGTTCTGCCCTTTGCCAAAGCATCAAATGCCCGCTGGATCTTTGCTTCTGTGACGGAGTCCAGTGCAGAGGTGGCCTCGTCCAAAATCAGTATGGGGGGATTCTTCAGGAAAATCCGGGCAATGGCGACCCGCTGCTTCTGTCCACCGGACAGAAGCGCCCCCCGTTCGCCCACATAGGTAGAAAAGCCCTGGGGCATGGCGAGGATATCCTCATAGATCTCCGCTTTCTTCGCCGCCTCTATGACTTCCTCCTGGGTGGCATCCGGTCTGCCGTAGCGGATGTTTTCCAAAATGGTATCGGCAAAGAGGAACACATCCTGCTGCACGATGCCAATGCTTCTGTGCAAAGATTGCTGGGTCACATCCCGGACATCCATACCATCAATGGAAATACTGCCGTCAGACACCTCATAAAACCGGGGGATCAGCTGACAAAGGGTGGTCTTACCGCCCCCGGAGGGGCCTACCACGGCAACAGTCTCTCCCGGCTCCACTGACAGGCTCACATTGCGCAGGACAGCCAGATCCCCATCATAGGCAAAGGACACATTGTCCACCCGGATAGCGCCCTTGACTGCTGTCAGCTCACGGGCGTTCTCCCGATCCTGCAAATTAGGTTCTGTGCGCATCAGCTCCACAAACCGGTCAAGGCCCGCAAAGCCGTTGGCGAAGAGCTCGGAGAAGCTGGCAAGCTTACGCATAGGGGTAATGAAGGAAGTGATATACAGGGTGAAGGTCAAAAGATCCCGATAGTCCATCTTCCCTGTCATCACCAGGTAGCCGCCGTAGCCGATGACCACCACATTCAGTCCGGTCATCAAAAATTCCATAGCCCCGGAGAACATACCCATCGCCTTGTGAAATTCCCGCTTGGAGCCCTTGTAAATGTCGTTGGCGGCATTGAACCGGGCGTTTTCCAGTTTTTCATTGGCAAAGGCCTTGGCGGTACGGATGCCGGAAAGGCTGGACTCGATCTCGGTATTGATGTGACCCACCTTTTCCTTCACCTGCACACTGACACGGCTCATGCGTTTTCGCAGCAACAGAACCACCAACAAAAATATGGGGATCAGCAGCCCCACCACCAGTGCCAGCTCCCAGCGGATGGTCACCATCACCGCCAGCGCACCGATGATGGTCAGCACCGAGGTAATGAGGTCCTCCGGTCCGTGGTGGGCAAGCTCCGTCAGTTCAAAAAGGTCTGAGGTCAGCCGGCTCATAAGCTTACCGGTGCGGTTATGGTCATAAAAATCGTAACCAAGGGTCTGCATATGGGCAAACAGGTCCGAACGGATATCCGCTTCCACCCGGATGCCAAAGGTGTGTCCAAAATAGCACACGATGTAGTTGAGAAAAGAACGCAGCAGATAGCACACCAGCATCCCTGCCATTACCGTAAAGAACACGCCGAACAGGTTATTGGGCAGCATATCGTACAACGCGCTGCGAGTCACCAGCGGAAATGCCAAATCGATGGCTGCAATACACATGGCACACAGCACATCCACCGCAAACAATCCCTTATGCCGGGAAAAATAGCTTAAAAATATAGCAATCGGCGAACGCCTCTGATAGTCTTTTGCGGTCATAAAATCCCTCCTTAATTTTTTATTATACTACAAAAAAATTATAGATGCAATCTTTGTATTTATCTGTTATACTAACAGAAAAGGATGTGAAACCTGTGGAGATTCTGTTTCATGATTCTCAAATCGTTGTATGTGTCAAGCCTGTGGGGCTGGACAGCGAACATCAGCTGCCCCAGCAGCTGAAAGAGCAATTGGGAGGAGAGATCTTTCCCCTGCACCGGCTGGATCTGAATGTGGGCGGGGTCATGGTCTACGCCCGGACCAAAGCTGCCGCTGCCCGGTTTTCCCATCTGATACAGGACGGCATGCTGGTAAAGGAATATGTTGCCATGGTTCACGGCACACCGCCCCCGGAGGGGGATTGGCAGGACCTGCTGTTCAAGG
>JAGAMQ010000067.1 GCA_017624645.1 Oscillospiraceae bacterium | reverse complement strand
GTCTGCCATACATTCAGGAGGAATGACCAGATTTCTTCACCCTCGTTCAGTTCTACATAGTCGCTGAGCTTGCCAATGTAGCGCCATTTGCAGAAGTCCTTGATTTCCGCGAAGGAATTCTCCGGATACACGTCAGGGGTGTCCAGTAAGGATTCTCCCGGTATACGGATATCACCGCCGCCAATGGATTCAATACGCATAGTACCCAGCTTTTTGCTGCCGCAGAAAGCAGTTAAATCCATGGTGTTGGGATGGTTCTCCGGCAGGTCTTCTTTGGAAAAGAGAATTTCGGTGGGGTAGGGAGCAAGGACTTCCCGGATCACGGTATCTGTGCCGTGTCCCACGCCGGTCTTACTTAAGGAGCCGTAAAGGGTTACTTGAAAGGTATCCGCCTCCGGGTAGGTCTCCCGAAGCAGTCGGGCGGCACGTTCCGGCCCCATGGTGTGGGAGGAAGACGGCCCCTTGCCGGTCTTATAGATCTCTTTTATGGATTTCATGGAGTTACCTCCTAATGTTTCTTAGCTACAGTATAACAAATCCTCCGGCGGAATACAATAAGGAGTTTTATTGCAGGAGAAAGAAGTACGGAGTATGGATGTATCTCATAGAACTATTAAAATGACCTAAGATGGAATTTCCGGCAAGGCACTGTTACTTAATGCTTCCAAGGACAGTTCTCCGGCCAATTTGAACAGGGCGTCTGCCAGGACCTGTTCCAGGGGCAGTTCTGTTATAGCAGCAATACGGGCGTAAAAAAGAGCCACCTGCGGCTCCAGAAGCAGCGTTATCTGAACCATTGTTTGATCCTCCCTGAAAAATGGGAAAAACTTTATCCCATCCTATGCAAATGCTTGACAGATGTGATACAATGTTATGTATCGAAAAGCACCTACGAGAGGATGAAACAACATGGCTAAAGAAAAGAAGGTAACAGAGATCACCGATATGGAGGTGGACTTTGCCCAGTGGTTTACCGATGTGTGTAAAAAGGCACAGCTCATCGACTATTCTTCTATTAAGGGTATGTTCATCTACCGTCCCTACGGCTACGCCATCTGGGAGAATATCCAGCGGATCATGGATGCCGAGTTCAAGAAAACCGGCGCGCAGAATGTGTACATGCCTATGCTGATTCCCGAAAGCCTGCTGCAGAAGGAAAAGGACCATGTGGAAGGCTTTGCTCCCGAATGTGCATGGGTCACCTACGGCGGCAGTGAAAGGCTGGAGGAGCGCTACTGCATCCGTCCCACTTCCGAAACCCTCTTCTGCGAATACTTTAAGAACGCAATCCAGTCCCATAGAGATTTGCCCATGATGCTCAATCAGTGGTGCAGTGTTCTGCGTTGGGAGAAAACCAGCCGTCCCTTCCTGCGTCACAGAGAATTCCTGTGGCAGGAGGGTCACACCATGCATGCCACCGCCCAGGAGGCAAAGGAAGAGACCGAGCGTATGCTGGGTGTCTATGCCGATTTCTGCGAGAATGTGCTGGCAATGCCCGTGACCCGGGGTCAGAAGACCGATAAGGAAAAGTTCAACGGCGCAGAAGCTACCTACACCATCGAGTGTATGATGCACGACCGTAAGGCTTTGCAGGCAGGCACCTCCCACTATTTCGGTGACGGCTTTGCCCAAGCCTTTGACATTACCTTTACCGACAAGAACAATCAGAAGGTCAACCCCCATCAGACCTCCTGGGGCGTTTCCACCCGGCTCATCGGTGGCATCATTATGACCCACGGTGACAACAACGGTCTGGTACTGCCCCCCAAGGTTGCACCGGTGCAGGTGATCATCCTGCCCATCGCCCAGCATAAGGAGGGCGTTTTGGAGGCTGCCAACGGTCTGAAGGAACGTCTTGTCAGCGCCGGCTTCCGTGTCAAGCTGGACGACAGCGACAATTCCATGGGTTGGAAGTGCGCTGAATATGAAATGAAGGGCGTGCCTCTGCGTGTAGAGTGCGGTCCCCGGGATCTGGAGAACGGCCAGTGCGTGTTGGTTCGCCGTAACGATGGCGAGAAGACCGTGGTTGCCCTTGCAGATCTGGAGCAGGCAGTAGCCGAGCAGCTGGAGCTGGTGCACCAGGGTATGTTCGCCAAGGCAAAGAAGAACCTGGAGGATCATATCTATGAAGCCCATTCTCTGGAAGAAGCCAAGCGCCTGCAGGAGGAAAACGGCGGCTTTATCAAGACCATGTGGTGCGGCGAGCTGGATTGCGAGCTGAAGATGAAGGAGGAAGCAGGTATGTCCTCCCGTTGCGTGCCCTTTGCCCAGGAGAACCTGGGAGATGTTTGCTCCATCTGTGGCAAGCCTGCCAAGAAGATGATCTACTGGGGAGTAGCTTATTAATAACTTTAAAATCAGGAGCGTGATAAAAATATTTAACAAATCTCGAAAAATTTTAGCCCTCGTTATGACCTTTTTGCTGCTGGTCGGAGTGCTCTCCGGCTGTGGTGACAGTACAGAGGGAGGTGCAACCGAAAGCACCGGTGCTAATAAGGACAACACTCTGAAAGTCCTCACCCTTGGGCACTCTCTGGCCGTTGACAGCGGGCATATGCTGGCTATGGTTGCCCATGCAGAAGGCCGTGACGGACTGAAGGTCGGTACATTGTATTATTCCGGCTGTCCTTTGAGCAAGCATGTGGAGTATCTGACCAAAAACAGCCCAGAGTACATCTTGTATCTCAGCAGTACAGAAAACCCGGATGAAGCTCCCCAAGCGATGGAATCGGTCACGATGCAGGATGCTATCGCATATGATGACTGGGACATTATTGTTCTGCAGGGCGGTCCTTTTGAGATTGCCAAGGATGCGACATATCTTTCTGGTTCCATCCAGACCATTCAGAAGTATGTCAATGAAAACAAACTGAATCCGGATGCGGTGTTTGCATGGCATATGTTCTGGGTACCGCCGCTGGACAACAGCTTACGGGATATGTATCCCGATCCGCAAAACAATACATATTACACCAATTACAAGGATTTCCAGGATGACCGCAGTGTGTTGTATGATGCGGTCACCGGCTGTGTAGAAAAGCATATCCTTTCTGACGATACTTTCTCCTTTATGATTCCTTCCGGTACGGCCATGGAGAATGCTTTGTCCAGCTACCTGGAGGAGAAGGATCTGTACCGTGATTATGCTCATGCGTCGGATCTTGGCAGAGTGATTGCTGCATACACATGGTATTGTAGGCTTTATGATGTGGATGCGCTGGATGAGATCAAGCTGGATGTTATTCCTAAGAAGCTCTTCAAGTCTACCAAGCTTACCGAGGATCGTGTTCTGACAGATTCTGAGAAGCAGATCATTTTGGAGTCCGTAAACAACGCTCTGAAGGAGCCACTGAAGATGACTCCGTCTGCTTATACCACTGCACCTTAATAAAGTCAAACGGCGGGAGATTCTCCCGCCGTTTTCCACAGTCGGGAGGATTTATGGAACGAATTCTGATTATCGGCTGGGGAAAATAGGGAACGAGCCTTGCCGATAACGGCAAGGCTCGATGTTATCTTCTGGGCAGAATTTCTTCTTTGATTACCCGAACCAATGCGTCCAATTCCTGCTGGGTGGTGTCCCGGCAAAGGGAGATCCGGAAGGAACTGTCCATCACTTCGGGAGAAAGTCCCATGGCGGTAAGGGTGTGACTGCGGTGACCTTTTGCACAGGCAGAGCCTGCGGAAACACAGATCCCGGCATCCTGCAGAATGTTGATAGAGCTTTGTGTCAGTACTCCGGGTACGGAAACGGATAAAACATGGGGTGCTTCATGGCATCCGTTGATAACCACACCGTCTAACTGGGACAGGGTATCCACCAGGGTGTTCAGCATTGCCTTTTCCCGGGAAATATCTTCCCGGAAGGTTTTGTTCACGGATTCGCAAGCGCTTGCGAATCCGAAAATGGCAGGGGTTGCTTCCGTGCCGCTGCGGTAGCCGTTTTCCTGTCCTCCACCCACTAGGAGGGGAGGGAAGGATTTGAGCCGGGGGGAAATATACAATGCACCCACACCCTTAGGTCCGTGAATCTTGTGGGAGGAAATACTGATTAGATCCGCACCTAAGGTTTTTGCTGTAAAGGGAACCTTCATAAAGCCTTGCACCGCATCAGTGTGAAAAATCGCATCGGGACACAGCTTGTGGGTCAGCTTTGCCATTTGGCTGATGGGCATGACTGCGCCTGTTTCATTGTTGACCATCATCACCGACACCAAAAAGGTGTCCTTTCGTAAGGTTGCCTTAAGGGCATCAAGGGTAACGGTGCCGGAAGCGTCCGGCTGCAGATAGGTAACTTCATACCCTTGGGCTTCCAGTTCTTTCGCGCAGTTCAAGACTGCGTGATGCTCAATAGCGGTGGTGATAATGTGCCTGTTTTTCTTTCCGAACCGTTTTGCGCTGCCCAGCAATGCCCAGTTGTCTGCCTCGGTACCACCGGAGGTAAAAAATACCCGGTCCGGTTCTGCACCCAGTGCGGCAGCTACCTGCGCTCTGGCGCTGCGTAGCTTCTTGGATGCATCGATGCCAAAGCTGTAAAGGGCGCTGGGGTTTCCCCAATCCTCTGTCAGTGCGGCAGTCATTGCCGCTACAGCTTCCTTACAAGGCTTTGTGGTGGCAGAATTGTCTAAATAGATCATAAAATCACTTTCCTACACAAAATCTTTCAAAGATCCGGGTGGTAATATCCTCCCGTACTGTGGCACCGGTCACTTCACCCATGGCTTCCATGGCTTCCTCCACATCCGTCAGCACCGCGTCCGGCGTAAGCCCCAGCTTCAGACCCTGTAAGGCGCGGAGCATAGCATCGTATGCTCTGCGGATAGCATCATACTGCCGGGGGTTGGTCAAAATAGAGCCGTCGCAAGGTGTCCCGTCAGCAAACATCACCTCTACAGCGTCGGATAGCTGCTGTAATCCCTCACCGGTTTTTGCACACACCGGGATCACGGTCATAAAGGGTAGGTCAGCAGGCGTGACCTTGCTGCCCAGATCGGACTTGTTGATCAGCGCGATGGCGTTGGGCGCATCGGCGCATACATCTATAACGGCTTGATCCTCGTGAGTGAGGGGTCGGGAACCGTCACATACAAACAGCACAAGATCGGCGTTTTCTACCGCAGCTTTGGACCGTTTTACGCCCATGGCCTCAATCCTGTCCTCTGTATCCCGGATGCCTGCGGTGTCCATGAGCCGCAGTCGTGTGGGACCCAGCATAACGGTTTCTTCCACGGTGTCTCGGGTGGTTCCTGCCACTTCGGTGACAATGACCCGGTCATAGCCGGCAATGGCGTTGAGTAGGCTGGACTTGCCCACGTTGGGTTTTCCCACGATGGCGGCAGATACGCCGTTTTTTAGGATCAGCCCCTGATGATAGGTCTGCCCCAATGCGTAAAGCGCTTTGGCATCTGCACGCAGACTGGCTTCGTACCTCTCAAGACCGAAATCTTCAATATCCTCATCAGGATAATCCAAAACCGCGTGAAAATGGCTGCACAGATCCACGAGATCCTCGTAGATAGGGGACAGCTTCTTTTGCAGGATACCCCCCACTTGCCCAACGGCGTTGGCGGCGGCATCGGCGGTTTCCGCTTCAATGAGATCAATGACAGCCTCTGCCTGGGTCAGTGCAAGCTGTCCGTTCATGAAAGCCCGTTTGGTGAACTCTCCGCGCTTGGCAGGCTTTGCCCCTGCAAGATAGAGTGCTTCCAGTCCTGCGGACAGTACGGCAGGGGAACCGTGACACTGAATTTCTACAGTATCTTCTCCGGTGTAGCTGTGGGGCGCTCTGGTGTAAACGGCCATGCATACATCGATCACTCGGCCGTGCCTATCGTGGAGTTGGCCCAACATCAGTTTTCTATTGGGGGCTTGGGACAGTGGAGCGCCGCTGTTAAGAGAAAAAACCTTTCCGGCAACTTCTGCACAGCCGTCACCGGTGAGTCGGAGAATACCGATGGCACTGATCTGTGTTCCGGTGGATATGGCAGCGATCACATGGGACATAGTAAAGGCTCCTTGCAAAGAAATATCCCGGCTATTATACCATTACATTCCCGGAAAAGCAAATGTTATCCACATATTTCTTAGCAGTGGTGGGATACTTGTCAAGAGGAGGCGGTAGAAATGGATGTCACAGGAAAGGAAATGACTGACAGCAATATCTGCCATGTGTTCCGGGATGCGGCAGATTTTACAAGACGGCAGCTGACATGTGGGGAGCATACCCTATATGCCTATGCCGTCGATGGCTTGATTGCGGCTGCGTATGCCTCTGACTATGTCCTGAAGCCCATTGTTCAGAATCTTTCCGGAAAGACCATGGAGCAGCTGTATAACAATTCTTTTCAGGGTGTTATATACAATAGTGTTGCTGTGCCCTGTAAGGATCTACAACAGATTTGCTTTCTTTTGGTAAACGGTTTTTGTGTTGTATTGTATCCGGGGGTAGGCGCACTGGGCTTTGAGGTGAAGACCCCGGATAAACGGGGACCCTCTGCGCCGGAGGTGGAAAATACTGTAAAAGGTGCAAAGGATTCCTTTGTGGAAACGATACGGTCCAATACCAGCTATATCCGTCGCCACCTGCGCACACCGGATCTTCGTATCTATGAAACCCAGGTGGGCAGACGGTCACTTACCAATGTCAGTGTGATATGGGTAGATGGAATTACGGATCCTACTCTGGTGCAGAGAATGAAAGACCGATTGGGTAGCATTGATATCGACGGTTTTCTGACACCGTCTGCGGTGGAAGAATATGTCACCGGTTCCCGGAAAACGGCCTTTCCTCTGATTCAGTATACCGAGCGAACAGATCGGTTCTGCCAGGGCTTGCTGGATGGTCGGGTGGGTCTTTTTGTGGACGGTTTGCCTGTAGGCTATCTGGCGCCGGCAGATCTTATGTATTTAATGGAAAGTCCGGAGGATCGGGGCAGAGATTATATGACGGCATCGGCAGTCCGGGTTCTGCGATATCTTGCCCTTGCGTTGGGACTGATCCTGCCGGGGTTGTATATCGCCCTTGCAACTT
>JAGAMQ010000066.1 GCA_017624645.1 Oscillospiraceae bacterium | reverse complement strand
TTGGCTTTCTCGTTCATCAGCCGTTCGATCTTCTGCTCACCGTAATAGCTGACTCCATAAAGGGCATAGCAGACGGCGTGGGCCATAGTCGTTTTGCCCGTGCCGTTGTGTCCGGTTATGTAACTGAGATCACCAAAATCAAAATGCTCCGTTTCGGTATGATTGCGGAAATTGGTCAGTGTAAGACCGGTGATTTTCATAGAGGTGATTTGTTCCATACAGACACCCTCCTTACTGCCACAAAAGAGATGTGCTCTGATTCAGCGCGGCAATTTGGTTCGGCTCAGCCGTTGCCGCCACAAGGGTAAGCATTTCCTTGTAGGTTTGGCTGAGAGGTCGGACAATACTGATCTCCCACAGTTCTCCGTTATAGTCGCCTACGATCTGCCAAGTGCTTGCATGACCCACCTGCAGATCTGTTCTCATAATGTTGTAGAGAACATAGCCGTCAGCAACCTTGTAGGGAAAACTGTTGCGGAATGCTTCTATGGTATCGCACTTCTGCTTCAGGTTAGCATATTCCTGGTTAACAGTACCTTTGGTGTATGATTCCAATTCAGCAGAAAGCTTATCCCTTTCAGCCGCAATCTCCAGCATACGGTCTTTATACTTCTTAGCATCTGCCTCGGTTGCAGCAAGTTGTTTTGCAACATTATCGCTGATCCGGTGATCCCGATACTTCATCAGAAAGTAATCGGCAATACCCGTCACTACGAAGATGATGGTGATAAAGCCGTATCTGCTGTTAATCAGGATCTCGCTCATACCGATGTAGATGCCGGCAATGAGTCCGAACACATTGATTACAACCATAAGGAAAAGGAATAGCATCCGGTTTTCTTTACTGCTCATATTGATTTGTCCTTTCGTTTGTCCTTTTTGAGGGGTGGTTAGGCAGCCACATTGTAGCTCTCAATAATGTTGTAGTTACCGACTACAGGACTGCTTTTGGTAGTGATTTTGGGGTTGAAAATGATTTGGCCTTGTCTCAGAGGGGGTTCTCCCTGAATATAGCCGGTCAGCTGCTTGCCCTGTGCATTCTCCAAGGTCACCAGTGTTTGACTGGATCTGGCACCTTTGGTCACCTGCAGGTTCACGATGCGGCATCCATTGGGTTGCATCGGGCTGATCTGTCCGCTTGCGGCACGGGTAGGAGCACCGTTAAATCTTCCGTTGGGAAGATTGGGATTAGGTGTATGTCCCTGTGCCACAGGCTGCTGCGGTGCAGGATTCATCTGCTGCTGTGGAGCAGACTGCTGGGGTGCAGACTGCTGAGCAGGCGGAGTTTGCTGCTTGGCTGGCTGTTGCTGACTACCTTGCTTTGCTCCTTGCTTTTGCTGTAAGCCTTGCTGGTTACCCTTACCAGACCCTTGCTTTTTGCTTAGGAGCTGATTTACATACTGGTTATACCGTTTCTCCAGTTCCGGGAAGGAGGATTGGGCAATCGCCTTATATTCGTCGATATTCGCCCAGATGTTTTTGAGACCATAAAGGTATCTGCCCATACCCCACATAGAGGCAGCACGCTTAAACGCGTTGGACAGACCACCCTTGATAGGCTCCACATCCGTACAACCGGCACCGTCACTCTTGGTGATCCATTCGCCACGCTCCGGATAGTAAATGCTAATACGACAAATATGTGCTGTGGTGCTGTTGTTGCTGCCGACCACTGACTCAAAGACATTTTGCCAGTTTTCACGGCCCACAACGGCATCCAGCCGGTTTTGAATCGCCCGGGAATCCACATAAGCGGCAACCTGAGCACGACCGGGATCTTTCTTCGATGCTCTCAGTACACGCCATTCGATCTCCTGGAAGGTAAAGGGATATTCCAGAGCCTTTGCTTGTTCATCTGTCATAGGTTTTTCTCCTTATGCAGCGTTTTGATTTACCGTCTGGATCAAAGCGTTCATACACTCAAAGAACTTTTGAGAGCACTGACCGCCCTTTGCCCGCATATAACGGACCGTCTTACAATAACCGTCTTCAATGATGGCAATAACCAGCCTGTCATTGATCCAGCCTTTTGTCCGCAGAGGCACTTCAATACCGTACTGCGCCATTAAGTGATTTACCAAAGAGGTGGTTTTGCTGGAATAACGGCTGCTGTAAAAGGTTACATCCTTATTCTTCAACTCGCCACCCTTACGGATAATCTCCAAGGCATCATCTACGGTTTTCTGCGCCTCTTCGTTTTTGGCAGAAACAAACGCAGCATCCTCGGCATCTTCCTTTTGCCGCCGGGCTTCTGTTTTATGCTTCTGCTGAATGTAAAAGGCGTGTCGGGCATTTTTCATAGACTCCTCAAGCTCAGGAGCTATGTGCTTAATGAACTCCAGCTCGATGAGCATAAAGTGATTAGGTGCTTGGATCTTCTCCCGGACATTGGCCAGATAATCCTTCAGAGTAAGACAATGTTTTCTCTGCAGATTTTCAAGCACTTCGTCAACGGTATAGTCGATCGGAACATTGCCCAGCCACAAACCAACCGGAGAGCCATCATACAGAGCGTAAATATCGCACCGATCCTTATAGGGGTCGGGCTGTGTTTCGCCCCGATAGATGTTGCCCTTCACGAGCTGTATCTTCCGGTGGTGGTAAAGAGCCTTCGTTTGATCCTTGTTGTAGGTTATGCACCGTTTCGTCATAAACGGTGTGTTGATTTCTTGCAATATCATTTGCATCCTCCATTGATTCTCACAGGAAGTCCTTGAGTGTGGTTTTGGGCATAGGCACCAATACGCTGTCGTAGTAGTACTGTCTGTCCTTATCCTTCAGGTGCTCCATCAGATCCCGGCGTTCCATCTGCATCTTGTTATACTGCGAGCTGTACCGGTCATCATTGTCCGGCCAGGACAGCACAAAATCAGGAAGATGCTGAAGGCTTTGTAGGGTTTTGATGTTAGGCAGTGAGTTCGATCCCGTACACAGGGAAAACTTTGCCACATTGGAAAAGGGATAGAAATACATTGGGGTTTCAGGTGTCAGTTTGCCAAGAGCAGGCACACCCAGATTGACTGCGGATATCCGTCCGCCTGCCTCGATCCGAAAACCAAAGAGCAGGCGAGGTAACGGAAAATCCTTATACTCAGTCTTAAAATAGGTAATGTCTGCTTTGTCGTACTGATACTCCAGCACAGCATACCGCATTCCGGCATCATTGGCTTTTACGCAAATGATGTTGGGCGGCAGGAGCCCTGTAGAAATAGGCTCCTTGACAATGCTGCCCTTGATACACTCAAACAGGGTTTCCGGTGTGATTACCTTTGTCCGCGCAGAGCCGTTTTCGCAGATTTCTACCCGGACGGATTTATCCTCTTTAATGCGAATGATTACTTCGTTATCGATCATGCGGCTTTCCTTTCTTCCGTGTCAGGAACAGGAGCTTTCTTGGGCTTTACAATCGTAAGCGCCGGCGTCAGCTCTTTTTGGAGTTCTTCGCACTTTTCCCGAAAATACTGTCTGATCTCAAACAATGCTGCGATCATCTCAATCCATTCCTGGAAGTAACACCCAGTCTCAATAAGAAACTGATGTTGTCGTTTCTTTTTGAGTTTTGGTGGAATCCAGTAGTTCCATGCGAAATTACGCATACCGGAACATCGGATAGAGTCCGTAACAAAATCCATAGCGCCCTTTATGTAAGGACTCTTTTGGAATTTGATGTGATGCTTGCTGCAGTGTTCCTTGCATAGTTTATAGAACTTCCGCATTTCCGGAAAACTGAAAAAGTACAGCGTGCTGTCTGTGTAATCCAGATATTCCACATGGTCACACAGGTCATAGACGGTTTCCGATGCAATTATGTAAAAGTTATCCCCGTCTATAATGCCGCCTGCATAATCTTCTTTGTAGTCGAAGAAAAGCTTCTCCAGTGCTATTGTCTGAATAATGTCTTCCAGACCGTAGATTTCTTCAAACATAGTACGCCTCCTACAAAAACCGGATGGGAGCTGCCTGGGACGGTGCTTTGCAGCATTGCTGATAAAATGCCTTTAGCTTGTACCAGGAGGAGCTTCCGTCATAGTAGTTTGTATTATAATAATCGTACAGGTCTGCCAAATCTTCGTCTGTAAACTTGGAAAAATCCAGGTTGGCTGAATTGATCTTTTCTTTCCGGGTCAAGGGGATAATCACATTTCGGATCAAGTATATTAATCCTTCTGAAAATCCCAATTCCGGATCGTCCAGACCGTCACCAACCATTTCAATACGGGGGGATGATTGATCCAAGTTATCTCTGAGCAATTTCAGATCAAGTACAAATGCCATTACAGCCCACCGTCCAGATACAGTTCCGTTCTGTTTACACGCTTATCGGTTTCGACAATGAAATAACCGCCGCCAAACAGAGGGTACCGGGAACGAAGCAGACCGTAGGGGTTGCTTGCCTCGGAGTTATTGCTTCTCCAGTTCTGCAGAGTGACC
>JAGAMQ010000065.1 GCA_017624645.1 Oscillospiraceae bacterium | reverse complement strand
CCATGCGCTCGTAGGTCTCGACCTTCTGACCGAAGATCGTCAGCTTTTCAACAAATTCTTTATCAGAAACGTGGGAAAGATCCACAAATTCCTCATGCAGCCATTTTCTGTTCAGATTCATAATCTATCCCTCCTGTTAGAATTGCTCAAGGAAACGGATGTCATTGTCGAAAATCAGTCGAAGATCGTTGATCTTCATCCGTCCCATAGCCATACGCTCAAGACCCATGCCAAAGGCAAATCCGGAATACTTCTCGGGATCAATGCCACAGCCCTCTAGAACCTTGGGATGGACCATGCCTGCACCCAGCAGCTCAATCCAGCCTTCACCGTGACAGGTGGAGCAAACATGACCGTCCACTTCGCCGGTGCCGTGGCACTTATGGCACTGCATGTCCATTTCGCAGCTGGGCTCAGTGAAAGGGAAGTGGTGAGGACGGAAGCGCATCTGCGCATCTTGTCCGTAAATGCGGCGCATGACTGTTACAAGTGCACCCTTCAAATCGCCCATAGTAATGTTTTCATCCACCACAAGACCTTCGATCTGATGGAACATAGGGGAGTGGGTTGCATCTGCTTCGTCCTTACGGAACACACGACCCGGGGCGAGGATGCATATAGGAGGCTTCGTGTTCTCCATGGCACGGATCTGCATGGGGCTTGTTTGAGTGCGCAGCAGAACACTGTCATCATCTGTAAAATAGAAAGTATCGCTGCGGTCCCTGGAAGGATGGCCCTCTTCAATGTTGAGGCGGGTAAAGTTGTAGTCAGCCAGTTCGACCTCAGGACCGTCAACAACCTGGTAACCCATTCCCACAAAGATATCCTTGATCTCCTGCAGAACAATGTTCATAGGATGCTGATGACCAAGGTTTACCGGCGTGCCTGGGATGGTCACATCCAGGGCTTCCTGAGCAAGCTTTTGCTCCAGAACTGCTGCATTGATCACAGTTTTTCGCTGTTCCAGCTTCTCTTCAATAGCAGCGCGGACTGCGTTTGCCGCCTGACCCATAATGGGACGTTCCTCTGCAGAGAGCTTGCCCATCTGCTTCAGAACGGCAGTCAGTTCACCTTTTTTACCCAGCAGACGTACACGCAATTCCTCCAAAGCTGCAGGTGTGGTAGCGTTATCAAGCTCCTGCATTGCCTGCAATCTAATGTTTTCCAGTTGCTGTTTCATACTGTTCTCCTTCCAAACAGAAAATAAAAAATTCGC
Organism: Oscillospiraceae bacterium; assembly: GCA_017624645.1. Taxonomy (GTDB): domain Bacteria; phylum Bacillota; class Clostridia; order Oscillospirales; family Oscillospiraceae; genus Faecousia. Next base: position 5,215 of record JAGAMQ010000065.1, on the reverse strand, counting down.
CCTTATCCCATTCGGGACGAAGGACGATCCTCCGCGGTACCACCCGCATTCGCATAACAGCGCAGCTTTTTGATGTAAAGACATCGTGATCTGTAACGGGATCAGCCGGAAATCCCTACTGTCGTTTCAGGATCACAGCTCCTGGGAGAAAGCCCTGTACCGTGCGCAAGCGGCTTCCACCATACCGCTCTCTCTGTCAGCGCATTACCGTTACACGACAACCCATTCATAGCCTCTGCATATCCAGGTTATCATACCATGCTAAATCCAAAAAAGCAAGTATTAATTCCATTGACTGTGGGAATTTCCCATGATATGATGCTTTTGGAGGAGATATTATGGATCAAATCAGACTGACAAAGCAAGATGTATGGGATCTGTTACCCGATAGACCGCATAATGTCCATAAGGGGTCTGTGGGAAAAGTATTGTTGCTTTGCGGAAGCGTTGGGTATACCGGCGCTCCGGCGCTGGCTTCCATGGGCGCGTTGCGCTGTGGTGCGGGTATGGTATACCTGGCTGTCCCCCAAAGTATATACACAATAGAGGCAATCAAACTGACAGAACCGGTAGTCCAGCCGTTACCCGAGGAAGACGGAATGTTCTGTATGAGGGCACTGAAAAAAATCTGCAGAATGATGGACGGCATGGACGCTGTGTTGATTGGTCCGGGCGTCGGACGCTCTGCACAGGCCCAGGAGGTGGTACGGGCTGTTTTAACAGAGTTTATGGGACCTGTTGTTTTGGATGCAGACGGTATATTTGCAGTGTCCAAGCATAAGGATATATTGCGTGACAGACAATCGCCGGTAATTTTGACACCCCATGAGGGGGAATTCTCCAGATTGATGGGATATAATCCAACACAAAGAGTGGAATCGGCTGTGGCCGCGGCGTCGGAGTTGGGTCAAATACTTCTTCTAAAGGGTCCGGAAACCGTCATTACTGACGGGACAAAAGTTTTTGTAAATCCAACAGGAAATCCCGGTATGGCCGTGGGCGGATGCGGTGATGCCCTGTCCGGAATGATTACTGCGCTGCTGGGGCAAAAGCTTTCTCCCATAAATGCCGCAGCTTGCGGAGCTTGGCTTCACGGTGCTGCAGGGGATATTTGCGCAGAGGAATTGGGGATGTACGGAATGTTACCCACAGACATGCTGAATGTTCTGCCACGACTCTTAAAATAAAGGTGTGATATGGTGAGACGCTGCCTCATTCTTCTTTTTGCAGTCATCTTTACCGTGGGCTGCAGTCCAGTAACAAATTCCATGCAGGAGGGTCTTGGCTTAAGACAAAGGCTTTTGGACAGCAGTGGGTGCGAGTTTGATGCGGTAATCACAGCAAATTACACGGACTGCAGCTATACATTTACCTTACACTGCAAAGCGAATAAAGCAGGGGACGTATCTTTTTCAGTAGAAGATCCGGAATCCATCAGCGGCATAACCGGTACGGTCAGCACAACCGGTGGAGATCTTCGGTTTGACGATGTTATCCTTGGTTTTGATACCCTGGCAGACGGATTGCTTTCCCCTGTAAGTACACCGTGGGTATTTATGAAAGCACTGCGAAGCGGGTATCTGCACAGCAGCCAAAAGAGTGGTGACACCACCGAGCTGATCTTTGATGATACATACCGATCCGAAACGGTGCGTGTATGCCTACAGCTGGGAAGGGATGTGCTCCCGGAATTTTGTGAGGTATACTGGAACGGGAAGAGATATTTGTCGATGGATGTGCGAAACTTTGTTTTTCTGTAACACATGGTCACAATCTGCATAGGATACAATGTCTGTACTGTGGTATAAATTTCTTATGTGCGTGGGAGAATATGTTTACCGCGTTACATAGGAACTCCATCAGTAACGCGGACAATGTTCTTTTCCGGAGAGTGAACCAGATGGATGGAATTGTCAAACGCGGTGATATATTTTATGCGGATTTATCCCCAGTTGTCGGAAGTGAGCAAGGCGGCACACGGCCTGTTCTCATTATTCAGAACGACACCGGCAACCGACATTCGCCTACGGTGATTGCAGCTGCGATCACAAGCCAGACAGGAAAAGCACGTCTGCCGACGCATATCAATATTGCCGGTGGAAGTGTCGGTCTAAGTAAGGATTCGGTGATCCTGTTGGAGCAGATACGGACCATTGATAAGCGCAGGCTTCGTGAGCATATGGGTCGTTTGGATGACCGGCACATGTCCCTTGTCAATGATGCAATCGCCGTGAGCTTTGGACTGAACGAAGACAGACTTTCATGAATACAGCACCCCCTTGGCGCATAGTCTGCAATAAGGGGGTGCTGATTTTTTGGATACATTTCCTATCGTGCATCAAGGACATACTGTGGGAGACGCCGCTGTCAGCACACAGGGACTATACTACCGTATCCGTTGCTGCTGTAAGGATATAAAAACAGTGACAAAAATCATGGTGACAGGGGAGTATGGGTCGGTAAATCTGGGGACCTGCGTGCCCGTTCCGGGGGGTATGGGCATGATCACCTCTGTTGCTTTAAAAAAAATAGGAAAAATCAACAGCTTTACGCTAATCTATAGGGATGAAAAATCCTTACAATGGATTCCTTTGAAGAATGGACAGCCAATCTGTTCTCTGTCGTTGATCCCACATACTGTTTTGATGAAGAAAGATGAAGATCTCGGTTTGGCTGTTGATAGATAGTTTATTCACCGATTGTGATATAATTTTGAATGGCTGAAAACTTCTTTTCTCCCATTCCGTCAACAAAACGTATTTCCTCAATTGAGGCAAAAGGGGCGATGGTCTGCCGATAATCAATGATCCTCTGGGCAAGTCCTTCACCAATTCCGGGTAATAAGCAAAGGTTCTCTATCGAGGCGACATTGATGTTCAGCTTTCCGTCTATGTACTCCGGCTGATCAAAGACGGTGTTCAGTTTGGGCGGTTTTATTTCCGTGAGGTGTTCGGCTTCCCAACGGGGCATGGCGTGGGAACTTATTCGACCGATGAAGATCCCAACACCTATACAAATAAAGCATAGCGTAATACATACCGCGGTGATGATAGATTTTTTCATAACTGCGTATCTCCTGTGATTGACTGATACAGAAGTCAATGCTATAATAATGTATTATACGATAAAAGCAAACACAGGACAAGTCCTGTTGAAAAGATAAGGAGCAATTATGAAGAAATATAAACTGCTTCGCCGCATCTTAATGATAGTAGTTGTTTTCGCAGTCCTCACAAGCTATGTCTTTGCCACTGAAACAGAAGAACCCCTGCAGGAGTCTGCTTCCGTTTCCGGATGCTACTCTATGGATGCAACCCAGCATTTGATCGGTCCGGAACTGCGGATTGATAACGCGAAAGCGGCATTTCTGTATGAAACATCCAGCCAAACTCTAATGTATGCATTGAATCCGGATGTACAGCTGCCGCCTTCCAGTTTGGTAAAGATCATGACGGCCCTTTTGGTTACAGAAAGCGGAAATCTGACCGATGTGATCACAGTTCAGCAGTCGACCCTGGATTCTATACCTATAGGCGCTATGGATGCAGATCTGCAAGCCGGCGAAATCATGCCCCTGGGCGATTTGCTGTACTGTATGATGGTTGGTTCTGCTAACGATGCTGCAGCCGTCATGGCAGAACATATTGCGGGAAGCCAAAGTGCTTTTGTATCCATGATGAACACTAGGGCGGCGGAGCTGGGATGCACCGCTACAACCTTTATCAACGTTCACGGTCTGCATAACGATCAACAGCTGACGACCGCCAGGGATGTAGCAAAGATTCTCTCAGCAGCAATGGAAAACGAATTGTTCCATGCTGTGTTTTCTACGGATTCCTATACCGTTCCGGCTACAAATCTTTCTGAAGAGCGCTCTCTCGCTACCTCTAATTATCTTCAGAACAAGCCTCCATACTACGATGAACGGGTAACAGGAGGACGAACCGGTACGGCCAACGACGGAACCCGCTGCCTTGCTGCAACCGCCGGAAAAGACGGTATGAACCTGGTCAGTGTTATAATGGGCGCAGAGTCTGAGATAGATGAAAAGACCTCCGGAATAAAGGTTTACGGTGGCTTTAATGAAACCAAGCAGCTGTTTGACGCCGGTTTTACAGGATACAAGCCTGCCCAGATCCTTTTTGAAGGACAGGTGCTTACACAGCGGGATGTCACCGACGGCGAAAACAAGGTGTCTATCGGTCCCAAGGTAAGCGTTTCAACTGTTCTGCCTGCACAGGTCTCTTCCCAGGATCTTACTTTCCGTTATGAAGACGGTGGATCCAGCACAAAGGCACCGGTTCAGACAGGGGACCGCATTACCGGTGTCGAAATATGGTACGGCGATCTGTGCGTTGCCAAGACAGACCTTTATGCCTTGAACGATGTCCGGGTAGGTAACAGCTTTACAACAGGAGATAATCAATACAGCGGCTCCGGACTCTTAAAAACTGTTTTGGTAATTGTCGGTGCGCTGGTATGTTTCTGCATACTTGTTTTGTTGACCATTCGTCTATCAGCAAAGCTGCGAAGCTACTCCGCCCGCAAGAGAAGCAAAAGAAGACGTCGAAGCCGTAGAAGGAGCTGATCGGGATGCTGGACTGGGACAATTTGGAACACGCCTGTCAGAATTGCAGCCGCTGCTCATTATGTGCTACAAGAACCAATGTGGTATTCGGCGTCGGCGCAAGGGATGCAGATGTTATGTTTGTAGGTGAAGGCCCGGGAGAACAGGAGGATCTGCAGGGGGAGCCGTTTGTGGGTCCTGCCGGAAAGCTTTTGGACGATATGCTCTCCATAATTGACCTGAACAGGAATAACTGTTACATCGCAAACGTTGTCAAATGCAGACCACCCCACAACCGCGACCCGAAAGACCCGGAGCAGGATGCCTGCATAGGTTACCTGCGCAATCAGGTATCGCTGATCCGTCCAAAGATCATCGTATGCCTTGGAAGGATCGCTGCACGACGGCTGATTGCAGATGATTACCGCATTACACAGGAGCACGGAACATGGCTCCACAGAAACGGATTTTGGATCACTGCCATTTATCATCCTTCAGCCTTGCTCAGAGATGTGTCCAAGCGGCCGGATACCTTTATGGATCTTCTTTCACTTCGGGATAAGATCCGTGAAGTTGGTGCAAAAATATGATACAACAGTAGGGGGGGACTGCCAAAGGCAGCCCCCCCCGAAAATTTTACTTTTTATG
>JAGAMQ010000064.1 GCA_017624645.1 Oscillospiraceae bacterium | reverse complement strand
CTTGGAAGAATTGCCCTTTTTTCCTTCCTGGCTATTGGAATGACTGCTTTTCTGACACTGCCCGCCTATGCTGCATTGTAAACAACACAGTCCAGCATCAATACCTTCCCCACCTGGTTCCGTCTGAACATTGCCGATGAACATACATGGCAAGGACTCCTTGGTGCCATGAAGCAGGTGGCCGGCAACATGAACGGTGCCATCCCTCCCAGCTTCAAGGAAGGCCTGCCCAATCTTTACTGTGGGATCCTCACCAACATCCTTGCCTTTCTGTTTTTGACCTGTAAGCAGGTCAAACTGCGGGATAAGATCTGCACCGTATGTCTGCTACTGTTTTTCAATGTCAGCTTTATTATCCGCCAGTTGGATTATATTTGGCACGGCTTCCATTTTACGAACATGATCCCCTATCGATTCAGCTTCCTTTACAGCTTTGTTATGCTGTATATGGCTTACCGTGCATGGCTGCTCAGGAATCGGTTTAAGCTGTGGCAGATCATCTTCGCCTTGATTCTCTCTGTGGCGATCATGCTGTGCTACCAGGAAAGGGATGCTGCGTACTGGGCATACAACGGGATCTTCCTACTCTTGTACGGGGCAGCTATGATCTATCCGCATCTATATATCATGCCCCAAAAATCCGACGGCAGAGAAAAATTCAAGACCGTAAATGCCGCACGGAAGCGCAGGAGAATCACCTCCTCCTATATGCTTCTGGGCATTGCCGTAGCAGAGCTTGCCCTTTCCCTTGCCAACTACGGATTCAACTTCACCGGTACGGTGGTAACCGATTATCCCCGGGGCACACAGCATACCGCATCCATGATCCGGTATATGAAGCAAAGGGAGCGACAGAATCTTTTTTATAGGGCGGAAACCACCCATTCCCAGACCCTTAACGACGGTGCATTGAATTCCTATAACGGCATCTCCACTTTCACAAGCTCTGCAAATGTGAATGTAACCAAATTCATGGCTGCGCTGGGCTATGGCGCTAAGGACACCTATAACCGTTATTGCTTCGAAGAAAGCTCTCCGGTAGCCAATCTGTTTTTAAATCTCAAATATATGCTGGAACGACAGGATCGGGTAGAAGAGAACCGTTATTTTACAGATCTCCACACATACGGTAAAGTGCACCTGCTGGAGAACAACGCCTACCTCCCCCTCGCTTTTTTGTCCGATGCACAGCTCATCAATGTGGATTTCTCCGCCGCATCCGCGAACTCTTTCTATTTTCAAAACGAGCTCCTACGGGCCGCCAGTGGCGTACAGGAGGATGTTTGGTCTTTATTGACCGGCAATCAACTCTCCATCTCTGCAACAGATGTGACCCTGGGTACCCAAACCCAAACAGGCTACTGTTCCTATAGTTCTTCCAAAGATGGCGGCTCCATTGTTTACCGTTATATGGTAGAAGAAGAAGGGTTTGTTTGCATAGATCTGGATCTGTCCCAAAAGAACAATTTCTCTGTTTGGAAAAATGGCGCACAGCTGTATAGTGAAAGCTACAGTGTTCCCCAATCCCTTTCTGTTGCAGATACACTACCCGGTGATATCATAGAAATCCACCTGACCTGTAAGCGAAATGAAAAAGGTTCTATCACCATTCACACCGCAATTCTCAACGATGAGGTTTTCCAAAAAGCTTATAAGCATTTGTCCAATTCCGTACTGGAGCTGACTGCTTTCCAAAACACAAGGATAGAGGGAAGCATCCAATGTAATCGGGACGGTGTGCTCTATACATCCATTCCCCAAAACGGAAACTGGGCCGCGATGGTAGACGGAAAGCCTGCAGAAACAATTCTCATCGGCGGCGCAATGGTGGGATTGCTGCTGACGGAAGGTTATCATGACATTTCCTTTGTTTACAGGAATCCCTCCTTCTCTTTAGGATTGATAATCAGTTTAGGTTGTATAGCTATCTTCGTTTCCCTGTATCTGTGGATCCATCAACCCAGGCGCAAAGCCGGAAAATATGAAAGAAGAGGTATGAACAATGAAAAAAATCGTAGAAGAATTTCTTGAGCTGGTTAAAATCAACAGCAACACAAGAAACGAGAGAGCCATGGCAGATACTCTGGCCAGAAAACTGGAAGCATTGGGCTGTAATGTAACGGAAGACAATGTGGGATCTAAGATTGGCGGCAACGCCGGTAACCTCTACGCTGTACTTCCGGGTACCATACCCGGTTCCGTTCTTCTTACCGCCCATATGGATCGCGTTCCCAACGGAGAGAATATCGTTCCTGTCATACATGATGGTATGATCACCTCCGAAGGCGACACAATCCTTGCAGCCGATGACCTTGCCGGTGTTTGTGCCATTCTGGATTGCCTGCGCAGATTAAAGGAAGAAAACACACCCCACTGTACCGTGGAGGTCCTCTTTACAGTCAGTGAGGAAGTGGGCTTAGCCGGAAGCCGCAATATGGATTACTCCATGATCCGTTCCAAATGCGCATATGTTTTCGATTCTTCCGGACGCATTGGACGTATTATCAACAGTGCCCCCTCAAAGGCAGATATTAAAATCGATATCTACGGAAAAACTGCCCATGCAGGTAATGAGCCAGAAAAAGGGATTGATGCCGCAAAGGCTGCAGGATTGATACTTGCAGAAGTACCCTCAGGAAGACTGGATGAGGATAGTGTTTCCAATTTCCCGATCATTCGTACCAATGCGACAGCAACCAATGTTGTTTGTGACCATGCAAGCATTATTGGAGAAGCCCGCAGCAGAGTCCACCAAAAGTTAGAAGATTATTTGAAAGACACAGAACGCACAATCCGGTGCATTGCAGAGAGAACAGGCTCACAAATTGAAGTTGATTTCTATATGGATGTCTATGCCTTCCATATTCCTGAAGAACATACCGTCATCAGAAGCGCAGTTCAGGCAATGGACGAACTGAACATCACAGCCCAGGTTACTCCCGGGGGTGGATGCATGGATGCTAACTGGTTCAACAAAAATGGAATCCATGCCGTTGGTCTTGCTACCGGATATCTGGCAAATCACACAAGCAATGAGTGCATTTACATTGAGGACCTGGAATTGAGCGGCCAGCTGGCAGAAAAGATTGTCCGCGTCAATTCTAAATAACACACAAAAGGCTTCACGTTGTCTCGTGAAGCCTTTTCTCTACCCTATTCTTTTTGAATTCTGCAAAAGGATATAAATATAGCCCCGACATTTCTGCCGGGGCTTGTGTTCTTATTATCTATCTTTCCGGGTAGG
>JAGAMQ010000063.1 GCA_017624645.1 Oscillospiraceae bacterium | reverse complement strand
GGTATGGATTCCACCACATCCGACGCCTCTGCGGTTTTCGGCTTAAGCGGATCCATCATCAACATCCACGGCGGTCTGATCACCTCCGAGGGCACCAGTGAGCAGGCAGTTTACTGCGGCGGCACCTTCACCATGGATGGCGGCAAGATCGTTGGTGGCATGCAGGCTGGTAATGCAAGCGTCAAAGCCAGTGTTGTAGCCTTGGGCGGCAATGCTGTTATCGAGGGCACTGCCAACCTGATGAACTTCACCACTGCCACCATTGAAGGCAATGTGCAGATCGAAAATCTGCAGATCCCTGAAGGCAAGAAGATCACTCTGGGCGAGCTTGGCGAGAATGCCAAGATTGCTGTCACTGCCACCGGAGTCTTTACGGAAACCGGCGTCGCAGAGACGCTGCAGGCGTATGTGACAAGCGGTAAGATCCTCAGTGCCACCAAGCCTGGCGACATTTTGGTGAAGGACAGTGCTTTGACTGTGGGTCTTGAGCACTGCATCAACGGTCACACCATCCACGTAGGCGAAACTGCCGACTGCCCCGAGGAAATCGTTAACTGGTATCTGTGGAACAACAGCACTGCCACAGGCGCTGCGGTGGGTTATGCAGATGGCGAGTACAAGACAAAGCTTGCTGCTTCCGGTAACTGGATTCTTACTGAGGATGTGACTCTTTCCAGTGAAAGGACTACCGGCGGCAACCTGCGCATTGACCTGAACGGTCACACCATTACCCGTGTGGCTACCACCATCGGTGCCCGTGCTTTCTATGTCAAAGATACCAATCCCAGCGACAACATTACTCCCTCCCTGGCTATCACCGACCTGTCCACCCAGGGTGAAGCAGGCTCTGTGAAGCTTCAGCTTGAAGAGGGTGTCACCACCGTTGCGACCGGCGCGCTGGTCTATGCACAGCACGGCCCCTTCACCTTGGCAGGCCGCGCTGTGTTGGATGGCTCCGATCTGACCAACACCGAGAGCTACGGCGGCGCATGCGTCCGTGTAAACGCAAACCGGACCTTCACCATGTACGGCGGTACGATTAAGGGTATGGATTCCACCACATCCGACGCCTCTGCGGTTTTCGGCTTAAGCGGATCCATCATCAACATCCACGGCGGTCTGATCACCTCTGCCAGCCCCAGTAAGCAGGCAGTTTACGGCGGCGGCACCTTCACCATGGATGGCGGCAAGATCGTTGGTGGCATGCAGGCTGGTAATGCAAACGTCAGCGCCAGTGTTGTAGCCTTGGGCGGCAATGCTGTTATCGAGGGCACTGCCAACTTTATGAATGTCACCAATGCCTCCATCGAAGGCAATGTGCAGATCGAAAATCTGCAGATCCCTGAAGGCAAGAAGATCACCCTGGGCGAGCTGGGCGACGACGCAAAGCTGAGAATCACCGCCTCCGGCATCTTCACTACTGAGGGTGACGCTGCTGTGCTGCAGGGCTACTTGGACAACGAGCAGATCGAAGCAGCTGACAGCGGCAAGTCTGTGAAGGTCGATGGCAATGCTCTGGTTGTGGAGCAGAGTTAGCAGACTTCCACTCTCACCGGTGCTCCCAAGATCGATGTGCTGAATAACACCAGCGGCAAGGAACTGGTTACCACCGATTTTGCTGGCACCATCGTTGAAAACCCCGACGGCACAAAGACCATTCAGTAAAACATTTCTCCCCTTTCCTAAAGTCCGGGGGACGGAGCATAGCTCCGTCCCCCGGACAATTATTGTATAAAGAAAACCACCACATCTGGTGGTTCCAAAAAGCTTTAGCTATGCCCAGTCCCGCCGCAGCGGCCTGCCTCCCTCTGATGAGGGAGGTGGATTCGCCATTAGGCGAAGACGGAGGGAGAGAAACAAGAAGAGAAAATTTCTCGCCCCCAGTCTTTTGCTACGCAAAATCCAGCCCCCTCGTCAGAGGGGGCCTTTTGTGCGTGCATAACCGCATCTGCGGTGGTAGGGCAGAACACGCAAGCGAAAAATAATTTGATGAGCTTATAGGCTCGGCAGGTTGTAGGCCCTAAGGGGGCCTGTGCATACCACCGGCACGGCCGGTGGTCTTCTTTATACAAAAACTCCGGACAGTCGGTGGACTGCCCGGAGGGAGTAGAGATCAGATTTGGGCAGGCTCTTCCTGCTCCTTTTCTGCTTCTTCCTTTGTTTCGTTGAAATCGTCGATGAGAACCTGGAATGGCTTCTTCATAAAGCTGTAGTTAAAGCCGAAGGTGCCGGAGAAGTAGATCGCGAACCAAATGGGGGTCAGTGCCATAAAAAGGCTCATGCCGGGGGACAGAAGCAGGCACAGCAGGGGAAGCCACGTAAATAGGGTAACCCCCAGGCTGCGGATGGGGTGAAAAATGGCAAGGTAAAAGGCATTGCGCAGCAGCTGCATTGCGGTACAGCTGAACCGGCTGTGGAACACTGTGACCAATGCCTGCAGAGTTCCAACGATCCAAAGACCAATGAGGGAGGCCCACAGGGGAAGATCAGCGTTCATTACCTTCTGGTAGTACACGCAGGCATATGCCGCCATTGCCAGTACCAATTCCACCACAAACAAAAGACACCATGCAATGGTGACCCGGCCAAAGCCGTTGCGGAAGCCTTTAAAAAAGGCGGTGGTCACATAGGTGTCGTCTTCCGGGTCCTGCATGACCTTGACACCGCTGTATAGGCCCGCCTGGGCGGCACCAATGGTGAAGATGGGGATACAGCACAGTAGGTACAAAAGGTTGAGAATGATCAGATCTCCAAGCTGCATGATGATCTGCATAGGCTTGGATTCGTAGGAAAACAGATTCATGGGGGTTCCTCCTTTGTTATAAGGTATATTCTAAAGGAATCTCTCCAAAAATGCAAGAATAAATTGGATTTTGTGCGCTTTTGTCATGCAGGAGATTTTTTGTGAGGTAAACGGTGGATCCCCCCTCGTCACAGAGCATGAAAGGGAAAGGTGGGGAAATCCCCTAATCGTCCCATTGCGCCGGTATATTTTGCACACTTTCTGAATGTAGACAATATCGTTATAAATATATAATTTAACTGACGAAATCGTTTGTGTAAAAGCCTGATTTTCATTATAATCAAGGATAAGTGCAGGATCTCTTATAACGGTCGGGGCGAGGGTTTGGTCCAGGTGTATATTAGCAGGGGCGTTTTATGAAACAACCGGAGGATACCCCGGATAGCTCTGTGGGAAGTCCCTGAAAAAATGCTGTCACGGTTCGTTTTTTTGATATTCTTCATAATCCTGTAAAATTTATCCTATATGATTGTACCATAGCTACCGAAAGGATGATCTCCGTGAAAGAAAAAGAAACATTTATGGATAAGCTGGGCAAGGTTGTCACCATGGCCGGAACGGCGATCCTTATGAACCTTATGTTCCTCATTGCCTGTATTCCCATCGTGACCATTGGACCTGCGTGGAACGGGCTGCTTACCTCCGTTCGTTACAACATTCGCGGCGACGGCTGGTTCCAGGGCTTTAAGGCCGGCTATACTACCCGTTTTTGGCGCAGCCTGATCAGCTGGTGCATCTGCTTGCCCTTGTGCTGGGTATTCCTTGCGGATCTGAACAACGCTATTCAAGGGGGCAATCCTTTGGACATCGGCATTTGCGGGCTGTTTTTTGCCATGGCAACCATGGTTACCATGGCCCTGCAGTTTTTGAATGTGTACATTCCCACAGGTATCGCTCAATGGCTGCGTAACGCGGTGAATTTTTTCCGCTACCCTCTGATGCTGTTTGTGGCGGCAATGCTGTTCTGGGCACCGGTGCTTATTGCCCTTCTGTGGGATATGATCATCTTTGTGCAGATCATTATGATCTTTATTGCGGTATATTTCACCCTTGCCGCGGTGGCTTCTACCATGCTTTTGAAGGACGGTTTGCTGGATTTCCTTCAGGAGGCCCGGGAAAACGGGACCCTGCTGGCAGAGGAGGGCAGCCAACCTCTTCCCAAAGACGAAGAAGAGGAATAGATTTTTTTATAAAAAAGCTGCCTTGATAGTATAGATCAAGACAGCATATGTAAAATATTATTTGCCATGGCGGATGTCCCGGGGGGACTTTCCAAACTGGGCGTGGAAATTCCGGTTGAAGGTTCCCTGATTGGAGTAGCCACATTCGTATATGATCTCGGTGATGGGCTTGCGGGTGGTGACCAGCAATTGATACGCCCGGTTGATTCGCAGGGTGTTGATATAGTCCCGGAAGGTGGTCCCTAAACGGTTGAAGGTTTGGGAGATCATTCCAAGGCTTACATTACAGTTCTGTGCTACGGTATGGCGGGTGATGTCCTGGGTGAAATTGGCGGTACAGTACTTCAGCACCTTTTGCATGGAATTGATGTTATGGCCATCCGAGGGAACCAGCTCAATGCTTTTGGTCAGCTCCAAAAGCAGAACAGACAGGTATGGCTGTATATCGGTGCACTGCTCTCTGCCCAGGGTGTAAGTTTCGTGGACTTCGTCGCCGCTGTTCTCTGCGGTCTTCTTAATGATCTCCGGGATGGCGTCCAGCAGGTTTTTTACCAATGGCGGAAGGTTTGCTTCCCGGATATAGGGTAGCTTGGGCTTCTGCTTGCTGTAAAGCTGTGCTACCTCCGAGCAAAGGTGGGGGGCAATGCTCATCATTTCCACGATGGAATCCGGAGACTGGTCGCTTTTATGGAACACAAAGGGGGCGGTGAGAGATACATCTCCCTCCTTGAGGGTCACAAGAACATCGTCGATGGAAACAGTGAGGCTGCCTTTGCGGACCCGGAATAGCTCAAAGTGCTCATGCATGGTATAGGGGTACGGAATCATGCCGTTGAACAAAACGTACCGAAAAGTTCCGCCATAGCAACTATAAATACCGGGCATGGACATATCGCACACCTCCTGTAACGAATTGGTTTGTTTCTGGCAATATTATAAACGATTTTGTCTTATTTGTCAATTGTATAGAGGGATGTAAACTATGAAGAAGAAAAAAGAAAGAAGTGTGATTCCCACTTTTCGGGAGCTTTTGGAGGACATGAAGCCCATGTCCTTTGGGCAGAAGGTGGATCATCTTTGGACCTACTACAAAGAGTATCTGTTGATTGCTGCCCTTATAGTGGTGCTGGTGGTTATGACGGTTACCAGCTTCCTTAACAGCACCAAGGAGGTCCTGCTTCGGGGCATGATGGTCAATATCACCATTACCCAGGAGGGGTATAACTATCTTACCGAGGACTATTTTGAAAAAATAGGCGGTGAGGAAGGCACGCAGCTGGTGGAAATGGATTACGCCAATTTTGCCGATCTTGCGGACCCCACCAACGGTGAGGACAACTACTCTGCCTCTTTGAAGCTTATGGCACGGGTCAGCGGCGGTCTGCTGGACTATGCTTTGGTGGATCAAATGGCCTTTGAGTTTTATTTGACCCAAGGTGTCTACGGAAAATTAAGCACACTTTTTACCC
>JAGAMQ010000062.1 GCA_017624645.1 Oscillospiraceae bacterium | reverse complement strand
GATATTGCAATACCAAAATCAAGTTTTTTACAGGCAACTTACACAATTATCAGTTCTTTCGGACTGGTTGTGATGTTTTCGCAGCCATCAGCGGTGAAGATCACTACATCTTCGATGCGCACACCGAATTTTCCCGGCAGGTAAATCCCCGGCTCTGACGACGCCACCATACCCGGCTCCATGATCACATCACCGGCTGGATTGCAGTTGGGATCCTCATGGATCTGCAGACCCAGGCCGTGACCGTAGCCATGACCAAAGTATGCACCGTAGCCGGCATCGGCTATGATCCTCCGGGCAACGGCATCGATCTGCTTGCCGGGGATCCCCGGCTTGGTGGCAGCAATGGCGGCGTTTTGAGCTGTCAGGACGGTATCGTAGACCTTACGCATTTCCTCCGTGGCATATCCCAGCGCCACAGTACGGGTCATATCGGCGCAGTAGCGCTGGTACAAAGCACCGAAGTCCAGAGTGATAAAGTCACCCGGCTGCAGCACACGGTCCCCCGGGACACCGTGGGGCAGGCTGGTATTGGGACCGGACACAACGATAGGATCAAAGGACACATTGTCCCCACCGTTTTTCAGAACACAGTACACAAGCTCTGCCTGCAGTTGCTTTTCGGTCATGCCCGCCTTGATCCTGGGCAGCACATCGGAAAATGCCCGGTCAGTGATCTCCTGTGCCTTACGCATCCTCTCCAGTTCCCACTGCTCTTTGACATACCGGAACTTTGCAAGCTTTTTGTTTAAGGGCTTCAGCTCTGCCTTCAGATTTTTGGCGAGATCCTGGTACTCCGCTACAGTCAGGTACTCCTCCTCAAAGCCAAGGACCGTGATCCCGAAATCCTCAATAGCTTCGTTCAACAGGTCATTGTAAGGATGCGCCGCATCTGTGCAAATTACCTCAAAGTCCCGGATGTTATTTTGGGCAGCCTCTATATACCGGCTGTCAGTAAAGTAGCGGCTACCCTTCCGGGTCACCACAGCGATACCCTCAGCAATGTCATACTCCGCACCGTAAAAACGGGCATAGCGGCTGGTCAGAAGCAGTCCCTCCTGTTCTTGGGCGAGCAGGGAAAGGTACTTGTCAATATTTTTCATGGTCAATCCTCCTGTTCCTGGCGGCAAAGACAAAGGGCAGTTCCGCCACATGGCGGGCCTTCAGCCAAAAATTATGGTTATGTATCGCCTTGACCAAAATCGGGACCACCCCGCAACCGTTGGCGCCCATTACATCGGTATAGATCTGATCCCCCACCAGTGCGCACTCCCCGGCAGGCAGGCCGTATTTTTGGAGGCATTGGCGGATTCCCTTGGAAAAGGGCTTCCGGGCGTGGGTGATGCAGTCAATGCCGTAGCGCCGGCAAAACTTCTTCACCCGGTCATTGCGGCTGTTGGACACTACACACAAAAGGATATCCGACTGAAGAATCGCCTTAAGCCAGTCCGCCACGGCATCGGTAGGTTCATCGGTGGTGTAAGGCACCAGTGTATTGTCAAAATCCAGCATCAGCAACCGGATTCCGTGATCCCGCAGCAGGCGGGGCGACAGGTCGGTGACCCGGTCTGTAACCAATCGGGGCAGCAAGGAAAATGGCATAGATTTCTTCTCTCCTTCATAGGATTTAGGGAAATTATACCACAGGAGGTTTGGTTTGTCCATGGGTCTAGCCTGCTATCTTGCCATGACTGCAGCGGAGTTTCAAAACGCACAAGAACTGCCCCGGCACATTGCATGGATGGCGTGTCATTTTTCTGGGCACAACACAGGTCTTTCCAATTTGCCCGCGTCCCTGCCTGCAGATTCTGTGCTGATTCTCAACGACCGGATCCCCATTGCCGGCCACGATCCCCACCTCATCGGGCAGCAGCTTGGGTCAGTGGCAGAAAGCTTTGCTCTCAAGGGCATCCTTCTGGATTTTGAACGGTCGGGGGAACCGGCCCTTGCCGACCTGTCTGCATATCTCGTCCGGGAGGTTTCCTGTCCGGTGATCGTTTCCTGGCTGTACGCCAAAGAACTGGACTGCCCGGTATTTTTGCCGCCACCGGCCCTGCACACCCCCTTGCAGCAGCATTTACAGCCATGGAGAGGGCGAAAGATATGGCTGGAACTGGCAATGCAGGGGCAGGCAGCCACGGTCACCACCGACGGTTGTACATTGGAGGACATCCCCCTGCCGGTGCTTCCGGAGGAAAGCTTTTATGACAGGGAATGTTGCAGCCGGTATCACTGGCATCTGGAAGAGGATGCCGCAGTATTTACCATGGCGCGGCAATATCCGGAGCTGATACAGCTGGAGGAAGATGCCCGGTCTATGGGGGTTACGCAAACCGTTGGGCTTTATCAGCAACTGGGCTATACGGAAACGGAACAGACATAAAAAATGCCGAAATGCAGCTGCATTTCGGCATTTATCACTTGTGTTCCCACAGCTTGACCTGCTCCGCCTTTTCATACAGGCGCAGGTAGCTTTCGTAGCGGGTCCTTTCCACCTGAGCGTCCTCTACCGCCCTGCGAACGGCGCAGCCGGGTTCTGACCGGTGGGAGCAGTCATGGAACTGACAGCTGCCCAGATATGGGGAAAAATCCGGGAAGGTATACTGCAAATTTTCCTTCAGCAGCACATCCATCTGTTCTGTATCAAAGGAGGAAAAACCCGGAGTGTCTGCCACATAGGTATCCTCTCCCAAGGCATACAGCTGCACATGCCGGGTGGTATGACGGCCTCTTCCCAGCTTTTCCGAGACCTCACCGGTGGCAAGTTCCAACTGGGGACACAGGGCATTAAGCATACTGCTTTTTCCCACGCCGGTGTTTCCGGTGAAGGCCGTAAGCTTTCCCCGGATCAGGCTTCGAAGTTCCTCCACGCCCTCACCTGTTTCGGCACTGGCACGGATCACCGGGATCCCCGCGTGGGTATAGATCCGCACAAGATCCATCCCGGGGTCCAGATCGCACTTGTTCACGCACAGGTAAACAGGCACTTCCTGGTCTCCGGCAATGGCTGCCACCCGGTCTATGAGGAAGGGTTCGGTGACAGGATTGACATTGGCGGCAAAGACCACCAGCGCATCCACATTCGCCACCGCCGGACGAACAAATCGATTTTTCCGGGGCAGGATCTTTTCAATCATGCCCTTGCCACCCTCTACGCAAATTCGTACCATATCTCCGGTCAGGGGGCTGTCACCTGTCCGGCGCAGAGAACCCCTACCCCGGCAGGTAACGACCCCCTCAGAGGTCTGCACATCGTAAAAGCCGCTCAAGGAGCGGATGATCCGCCCATCCAGTTCTTTTCTCATGCGTCAAAGTCCACCGGAATCTCGATATATTCTCTGCCGTCCACATACAGCACATAGACCTGCTTGCCGGTACCTGTCAGGTTCACCTGATAGGCAGAGCTGGAGAAATTCAGATTCTCACGGGTATGACAGACGACACTTCCCTGACGGAGTTCCATGGCAAAGGACACCGTTCCGTCAGCATTTGTGTAATCGTCCTCAGTCAGTCCCATCTCTCCCAAGTCCTCCGAGGTAGGAATTTGGATGGTCACGGTTTTCTCTTTGGCCAGCTTGCCCTTTGATACCTTCAGGACGATCTTGGTGTTTACATCTATCTCGGTGCCGGCTGTCACAGACTGCTCCACCACGGTATCCTGCTTCTCATCACTTTCCACCGGCTCGATCTCGTAGTTGATAAAGCCGTCGCCCTTGAGGATTTCCACAGCGCTATTCACCGTAAACCCAGTGACATTCTGGACCTTTTTCAGCTCCGGTCCCTTGCTGATATACAACACCACCTTCTGTCCGGTCTGCAGACCGCCGCCTGCCTCCGGCTCCGTGCGGATCACAGCCCCCTTTTCGATCTGGGAATTGAATTCCTCCACCACCTCGATCTCCAGATCCAGCTCCTGGGCATTGAGTACGGATTTTGCTGCTTCCTCAGTCTTCTCCACCAGCTCAGGCATGGTAGATGTCTTGATCTCGGAACCCATGGATACATAAAGCACCACATTCTGCCCCACAGTCAGCTCGGTTTCCGCCACCGGCTCTGTTTTGATCACCGCATCAGCTGCCACAGTCTCGCTGTAGGTCGGGCGGATATCCAGCCGCAGATTCATGCTCAGATTGTTCAGTGCCCGTTCCGCCTCCGTCAGCTCCCAGCCTGCCACATCGGGCATGCTCACCACCTTGGGGGCGGGTCCAAGACTCACGGTTACATAAATATTCTTTCCTTTTTCGATCTCTTCTCCCGCTGCGGGCTTTTGATCTATGATCTGGCCGGCAGGGTATTCATTGTCATGGACTTCCTTATCCAGTTGGATCCCAAAATCGCTGTACTGGGAAACCACCGCATATTCTTTCCCCAACAGGTCCGGCACCTGAACCAGGTTGGGTGCCGTACTGACACCGGAGCTCAACAGCACGATGAGGAAGATCACGATGGCTACCACCATCACAAGAGAACATGCCACAATGGCGATGGTGGCTACATTGCTACTCTTGCGGTCCTCCTCACTTTGGCGTCGGCGCTGCTGGGGATCCTGCCGCCGCTGGGGCTGCCGGGGACGGTGGGCGGAGGTTCGACGGGAAGGCGTTTCCCGATTTTGAACCCGCTCCGCGGTGGTCTTGGGTTCTGTTTCCAGCACAAGGGGCGTATTTTGCGGTACGGGAGGAATTTCTTCCGTAACAGGCAAGTGGTAATCAAACAGGATGCCGGGATCCTTGCGGAATTCATCCAGATCCGCAAGCATCTTGGTGGCGGTCTCATACCGATCCGCAGGATCGTGTGCCATTGCCTTCATGATGATCTGCTCAAGGCCGCCGGGAATGTTGGGGTTAAAGGAGGACGGCAAGGCGGCGCCCCCGTTGATATGCTTGATGGCAACAGAAACAGGAGAATCTCCGTCATAGGGAGGCCGTCCGCTCATCATCTCATAAAGCACAACGCCCAAGGAGTAGATATCGGAACGGTTATCCACTCTGCCGCCCTTTGCCTGCTCGGGAGAAATATAATGCACAGAGCCAAGGGCTTCCTTGGTCAAGGTGTTACTCTTGGACATCATCCGGGCAATACCGAAGTCCGTCACCTTCACAGAGCCGTTTTTCAGAACCATTACATTGTGGGGCTTGATATCCCGGTGCACAATTCCCTTTTCGTGGGCGTGTTCCAATGCCTTGGCAATCTGGATGGCAAAGTGCAGGGTCTCCTTCCAATTAAGGACTCCCTTCTTTTCCATATACTGCTTCAGGGTAATGCCGTCGATCAGCTCCATAACGATATAGTCCGCAGTAATGGAGGTAGAAACATCATACACAGAAACGATATTGGAATGGCTGAGCATGGCAACTGCCTGGCTCTCGGAGTGGAACCGGGCACGGAACTCCTCATCCTCCAAAAAATCATCCTTCAAAATCTTGATCGCTACCAAACGATTCAGACGGTGGCAGCGGGCTTTATAAACCACAGCCATACCGCCGGTACCGATGACCTCAAGGATCTCGTACCGGTTATCCAGCAGGCGGCCGATATATTTATCCATTTGTTATCTCCTTTCCTGCCTTTAGATCTGAACCAGCACACAGGTCACATTGTCCGGTGCGCCACGGTTTTTGGCAATATCCAAAAGCCGCTGACAGGTACTCTCTTTGTTGGTGCCGTGGACAACCTCAAACAGGATTTCCTGGTCGTCCATGGTATTGGTCAGACCGTCGCTACAAAGCAGAAGCCAATCACCGCTCTTCAGGCTGCGGTGAAAAACATCGCAGCTGACCACAGGCTCTGTGCCGATGGCACGGGTGATCAGGTTTTTGCCGGGGTAGTGCTTTGCCCGCTCACGGGTCAGCTCTCCCCGCTGGATCATCATTTGCACCACAGAATGGTCCTCCGTGATCTGACGGATTCCATCTCCGGTCACTATGTAGCAGCGGCTGTCGCCTACGTTGACCACCGTTGCCTGCTTGCCTTGCACCAGCACCGCTACCAAAGTGGTGCCCATACCGGAAAACTCCTCAAACTGCTGCGCTTGATCGTAGACGGTGAAATTTGCCAGCTTGACTGCATTGCAGAGCATCTGCTCCGCCTTATCCGGGTCCATATCCCCAGTCCATGTGCGCTTGACCTCCTG
>JAGAMQ010000061.1 GCA_017624645.1 Oscillospiraceae bacterium | reverse complement strand
ATTGGTGGATTGAAAGAGAAAACCATGGCCGCCCTACGCCATGGAATTACTACCGTAATCATCCCCAAGGATAACGAGAAGGATCTTGAGCAGATTGATCAGACTGTACGCAAAGCACTACAGTTTGTTATTACAGACAATGTGGATACCGTATTGAACACAGCATTAAACTGTAACGTATCTATTGATCCGCCGATCCTGAAGGACATTCCTGAAGAAGTACGTCAAAAGAATCATCGTAGTGGCATCCGCCAATGAGGAACTGTTATGAACCTTCATAATGTAAATTTTTTGATCTCCGCGGCGAATGTTAAGGATTTCCCTCCACAGAAGTATCCGGAGATTGCCTTTGCCGGCAAATCAAATGTTGGTAAATCCTCTGTCATTAACCGTATTCTTATGCGGAAGAACCTGGCAAGGGTAGGGGATAAGCCCGGAAAAACGATCCACGTAAATTACTTTACGGTGGATGCATGCTGCTATTTTGTAGATCTTCCGGGATACGGTTATGCAAAAGTGTCCCAGTCGGAGAAAGACCGTTGGTCTAAACTCATGGAGAGTTATTTTTCTGCTGATCGTATCGACCTGGGCGTACTGATCGTGGACGCCCGACATGCCCCTACAAACAACGATATTACCATGGCTTCCTGGTTCATCGGAAGCGGATGTCCTTTTGTGGTGGTTGCGAACAAGCTGGATAAGCTGAAAAAATCAGAAATCGGACCGAATCTTCGCACCATCAGAGAAGATTTGGAGTTACCGGAAGCCTGCCCTGTGATCCCTTTCTCCGCGGAGAAAGGGATCGGTAGAGACGAACTGCTTTCCCACATTTACGCAACCGTCGACAACAAATAACAAAAACAGCCTGCAAAGATCTTCTCTTTGCAGGCTGTTTTTCCCATACCATTACTTTTTCACGGTGTTTTTCAGGGCGGTTGCCAACTGATCGGGGCAGGAGGTAGGCTTCATACCGCAGTGGATGCCCTCCAACCGGGCAATCACCTCTTCCACAGTCATACCTTCCACCAGTTTCCCAATTCCCTGGAGATTGCCGTTACAGCCGCCAATGTACTGAACGTTTTTGACAATATCATCCTCAATATCAAACAGGATATATTGGGAACAGGTACCCTTTGTTTTGTACTCGTAATGCATTTTAATTTCCTTTCTGTTACAAAATAATATCAACAAGCACTGCGCCAGACAATGCAATGATGGCTTCATAGGGTAGAAGCATCTGATGTCCCCGCTCTCCGGCAGAAACGGCGATCCTGTCGTATAACTGACAGGTCTCTTCCAGAAATGTTGGGTACTGCTTCTTCATTCCTATGGGGCTGCAGCCGCCTCGAATATAGCCTGTGACAGACAGCAGCTCTTTTACCGGTATTAACTCCATACTTTTGTCAGAAGCAGCCTTTGCAGCCTTCTTCAAATCCAGTTCACAGCATACCGGTATGCAAAAAACATTTACACCGGTCTTAGGGCCTTTTGCCACAAGGGTTTTAAACACCTGTTCCGGGGGAAGGCCAATTGCTACTGCTGCATGGTTACCGTTGAGGTCCTTCTCATCATATTCGTAAAACGCCTCTTGGCAGGCGAAGCCAGCCTGCTGGACAAGTCTGACAGCATTGGTTTTGGAGCTCATTTCTATCACCCATCACATTATACGACATTCAAATCCGTGTTGCAAGCTTGAATTATCTAATAAATAACGGGTATTCTATGTGACGGAGGGATCAGCATGGATATTAATCAAAACAGTGATCATATCAAGGAAGAACGGCAGCAGCTTATAGAGCTTGGTTCAGATGTTACCAAATCCGAAAAAGGGAATATCTATACACTTACCATTATCGGCCAGGTAGAAGGGCATCAAGTGTTACCGGAAACCGTAAAAACAACCAAATACGAACATGTTTTGCCACTGCTGGCAGGAATCGAAGAAAGTGATGATATTGATGGACTCTTGCTGCTTCTGAATACCGTTGGCGGAGATATTGAAGCCGGATTGGCTATTGCAGAGATGATTTCCGGAATGAAAAAGCCCACGGTATCCCTGGTACTCGGTGGTGGCCATTCCATCGGAATTCCCCTTGCCGTATGTACTAAAAAGTCCTTTATTACCCCAACAGCCAGCATGACCGTGCACCCGGTACGCATGACCGGACTTGTTGTGGGTGCACCGCAAACCTTCCGCTATTTCCAGAGAATTCAGGAGCAAATTGCCGATTTTGTTACAGAAAATTCCGGTATTTCTAAAGCGAAATTTGAAAAATATATGATGGCAACCGGAGAAATGGCAACAGATGTAGGAACAATCCTTTACGGCAAGGAGGCAGTATCTTCCGGATTGATCGATCATCTTGGCGGGCTGAACGATGCTTTGAATGCACTGCATGACATGATCAGAAGCAACAAAACAGAAGCGAGTAAGGGAACTTAATAATTTTTCAGATATACTGGAAATCCGAAATGGAATGTGTTATAATAGCTAATATTCTGAAAAGGGGAGGTTGAATGGGATGAATTGGCTGCAGGGAATACTCTTGGGCGTTATAACCGGGATCAGTGAATTTTTTCCCATCTCCGCCCCGGCACATAAAGAGTTAATGAAACACTTGGTTGGTGCAAAAGGAAATGACCCGATCCTTGACCTACTGTGCAGCCTCGCCGCTTTACTTGCACTTCTGACCGCAAACCGCAGCTTTTTTGAGATGCTGCGACGGGACCAACGGCTGACTGAAAGACATTCCCGTGTAAAAAACAATCGTGGAAGCCGCGATCTTCGGGTGGTAAAAAAGGCAATGCTTCCCATGATTTTTGGCTACATTTTCCTCACCTACATCTCCAACAACATAGTAAGCTTTCCGGTTATTTCAGCATTGCTACTTATCAACGGTATTATTCTGTTTCTTCCCACAAGGATGCTGCAGGGGAACAAGGACGCACGTTCTATGTCGGCACTTGACAGTCTTCTTTTGGGTCTAACAGGCGCAATTTCGGCACTTCCGGGATTCTCCCGCATCGCTTTACAAACGACCGTTGTGCGCATACGCGGGGCTGACAGTACGCATGCTTTAAATTGGGCTCTGCTTCTGAGTATCCCGGCTTTGATCACTACCACCGCAATATCACTTCTAGCATTGGCAACCGGTTTTAATGGAATCCGCTTTTCCTGCGGCTTCTTTACTTACTTGCTTGTATTTCTCGGCACCTATATAGGCAGTTATCTCTCCATTTTCTTTGTTAAAATTCTTGCACACAGGAACAACT
>JAGAMQ010000060.1 GCA_017624645.1 Oscillospiraceae bacterium | reverse complement strand
TAAACTATGAAGAAGAAAAAAGAAAGAAGCGTGATCCCTACTTTTCGGGAGCTTTTGGAGGACATGAAGCCTATGTCCTTTGGACAGAAGGTGGATCATCTTTGGACCTACTATAAAGAATATCTGTTGATCGCTGCCTTTGTGGCGGTGCTCCTGGTTATGACAGTTACCAGCTTCCTTAACAGCACCAAGGAGGTCCTGCTTCGGGGCATGATGGTCAACATCACCATTACCCAGGAGGGGTATGACTATCTCACCGAGGACTATTTTGAAAAAATAGGCGGCCAGGAAGGTACGCAGCTGGTGGAAATGGATTACGCCAATTTTGCCGATCTTGCGGACCCCACCAACAGTGAGGACAACTACTCTGCCTCTTTGAAGCTTATGGCACGGGTCAGCGGTGGTTTGCTGGACTATGCTTTGGTGGATCAGATGGCTTTTGAGTTTTATTTGACCCAAGGTGTCTACGGGAAATTAAGCACACTTTTTACCCAGCAGGAGCTGGAGGAAATGGGTGAGCGGGTGATCTATGCCATGCAGGAGGAAGACGACGAGCGGTGGCCTGTTGCCATCGATATCACCCAAACAGATTTCATTCAGGACGCAGTAGGTGAGGACCAGAAGGTATATTTTGTGCTTTCCGGCAATCAACCGAATCTGGAGGCCTGCCGGGGGATTTGGAATCATATCCATGCATGGGAAAAAAAGCAGTAAAAAAGGAGCCGGTAACGGCTCCTTTTTGTCCTTTGGAAGGATGTGAAAACACCGGGCATGCCCGGTATTTTTCTTACTTTTCAATACTTGCCCGGAAGGCAGCTCTGTCGGCTGCGCCGTAGAAAGCGGAACCGGCAACCAGCACATCCGCGCCGTTTGCTTTGCAGATCTCGGCAGTGTTGGCGTCCACGCCCCCGTCCACCTCCAGGTGGCAGGCGGGATTGACTTCGTCCAGCATGGTGCGAAGCTGCTTCAGCTTGGGCATCATATGCTCCATAAACTTCTGGCCGCCAAAGCCGGGTTCCACGGTCATTACCAGCACCATATCTACCTTGGGAAGATACTGGGCAATGGCTTCTGCCGGGGTGTTGGGCTTGACCACGATGCCGGGCTTCACACCCAGGGAGCGGATCTTGTCAATGCAAGCCATGGTGTTCTCGGGGGTGTCTGCCTCCACATGGATGGTCAGATAGTCCGCACCGGCCTTGCAGAATTCCTCGGCGTACTTGATGGGGGTGTCGATCATCAGATGTACGTCCAGCACAAGATCGGTGATCTTGCGCATGGCTTTGACCCATGCGTAGCCGAAGGACATGTTGGGACGAAATGACCGTCCATAATGTCCACATGGAGCCATTTAGCACCGGCTGCCTTGGTGTTGTCCATGTCTGCATGGAAATGCATATAGTCTGCAGACAGGATAGAAGGGGAAAGAATAGCCATATTTATCACTCCTTACATCACTAGCTCAATATCCATTATCTTACAGAAGTCCTTAACCTGCTGGCTGTAATCGCCGTAAGCAACGATCACGTGCTGACAGGAAACATTCTGTGCAAACTCCTCCACGGTGCAGGAGTCAGGGAATACCTCCAGGCTGGGCAGCTGGGGTGCGGGATCATCCCAGCCGTACTCGTTCCATGCCGGGGGTTCCTTTGCTTCGGCGGTGTACATATGCATTTTGTACTTGCCTTTCAGGTACACAAGGCGGACGCAGGTCACATAGCCGGTCCTGACCTTGGATACATTCAGCAGGCTGGTGTTCAGCAGACCGAAAGCAGCGGGCAGTACAGTGACATCCCCTTGGGTTGCGGACTTGGGAATAAAGTCCGGAACGCCTATGAGCATGCTGTTCTCAAAGAACTCGTAGTACTCCAGGTAGGGGACGGTCTGACCGGTGATGTACTTCATAATCAGCTGGGTCACAGCACCCATCACATCGTTTTCCGGAACGGTGGGAATGTGAGTGTAGTGCTCCAGGAGCATGAATACCATGGCAGGGGGGAAGCCTTCCAGCTTCTTCATGCCGTCCACATCGGTAAGGGTAATGGCTTCCCAGCTCCGCTCTCTTACCTTCCTGGTAATGGCAAGGGCGTACTTGACACCCTTTTCGATGATGGTCTCGTCACAAGGTTTTTCAAATTTCCAGTTTTCTTTGACAAATCTAACGCCATCGGCAACGGCTTCGGCGTCCAGGTTGTCCAGGGCGCGGACCATCTCCAGCATCTCGTACGGCTCCACCTCTACGCCGATCTGACCGCGCAGGGAACTGCCCTCAAACTGGGTGCCGTAGAGCAGCATGTCCCGGTAACCCATGGTGCCCACACGGGCATCCCGGAGGTTATACTTGGCGCGGCAGGCATCTATGTAGGCACCGATCTTCTCCATGGGCCACTCCTTGCCGATAATGTTGTACACATACTTGAAGGTGTAGTCCAGTGCCTCGAAGGTGGGACGCAGAGCGGTGGTACCGGCCTGCTCGGCGGTGGTGATGATCCGGCCGTTCTCCTTCCAGCCACACAGACCCCACAGAATCATGGGTGTGTGACGGAAGTGGTCGGTAACCCGGATCACGGCATGGGTGGGAACCCAGCCGGCAACACAGACTACCAGGCAGCAGAGGTCCAGTCCTGCCAGCTTTGCGTAAGCGGCATCGGCGGTTTCGTAAGCGGGATCGTCAATGACCAGACCGCCATCCACAACGCCCTCGGTGGTGGCTTGCAGCTTTTTAAGCGCCTGGTCGTGCTTTTCCTGCAGCTTTTCCACGGGTGTG